>JAHFTO010000073.1 GCA_023269355.1 Chlamydiota bacterium
CGAACAGTTTTTTAAGCCTGAGAACTTCGCAGCCCATTTAGCAGACAATAATCAGCCGTTGCACATGCTAATCCCAGTTTTCGATGAACATGAAGGAAAAGAAATTTTAAAAGCCTTAGGTCCAGTGATTCAAAGAGGGGACACCCAAGACCCGGCTCACGGCCTGATTCAGGGATGGGAAACTATTTTCCGCAATGATGGTATATGGCCCGATGCCTGGAAGTAAAACTAAATTTTAATTTGATATAATAAAAATTTTACACCAGAAGACTCTATATTTTATTTGTACTTTTTGTTATAATTTTTATTAATTATTAAACAAATATAAAATAAGAGATAATTATGTCAATACTTAGCACAGTTGCATCGGCCGTGTTTTCTGTCATCAAAGCGAAGACTCCGATTCAATCAAAAACAGGTCTTGCTCTAGGAACTGCCGTCACCGCAGTAAGCCTTTATTATTTTAGTTCGGCTAGCTCATCATGCACGACTTGCATCATTCCAGACTCTTACTATTCAAGCACCTGCAGCGAATGCGCCTGGGACTTGGCAACCGGTTTTTCAGCCGTTGCCATAGGGGGGGCTTATGCCGCTCGCAATGCTTTGAAAAACGGACTTTCTGCAGCGAATGTCAAAGTGCAGCAATGGAAAGAAAAAATCGAAAAAGAGGTTACCGACTATGCAGACAAACAAAAAACAGAAGCCATCAAACAAAAAGAAGCGAAAATAAGAGCTAACCTGACTGCGTTGACCTCACTTGTCCAAAAAGGGGGATGGGGAGAGATGAGAACATTCATCGCCAAAATGGACCCGCCCATCGAAGCAAAAGATTTTCTTGTCCTAGCAAAAGAAGCAAAAGAGATTCAAGATCTGTTTTTCTTAGAAGTGGCGGCTCCTTGGGCCCGAGAGAAAAATTGGACGGCTGCGAATTTTAACGCACTTCTTAGCCCCAACACCGCAATTGATGAAGCAAAAGATAAGCTTGTCGTTGCTTGGGCGACCGAGTGGGCGCATCAAACAGAAATTAAAGCAGATAGTAAGCGCCCTCAAGCTGAAATATTGAATGCCTTGAGATCATGTAAGAACGAATTGGCAAACGGCTCTGACCCGAAAGATTTTACTCTTCCGCCTAAGACGATTGGTTCAGAGAAGAGAACAAAGGCAATTTCACACTACCAGCGTGTCTATGAAGAAGTGTTGCGCGAACAGGAGCTCAATCGCCCCGAAGTCGTCACCTTCGTCGATAAATTGAAAAGTCGAGCATATGGTGAAAAATTGGCTCTCAAATTTGCCAAAGCCATCGGAAGAATTCAGGATCCAAACCCTAAGTTAAGCATTGACGACTTTCGAAACGACGCCATTACAAAGAGTTTTACTGGTTTAAGAGACTATTCTAAAAAGAACCCTCAGTACGCCAAAGAGTTAATGCATCAGTTTTTTGCACAAACGGAAGGAGCCTTTGACACGCAGACCCGCTCCACCCAAGCAAAAATCCAACAAAGATCGAAATTTGACGAGCGCATCGCAAAGTACAAATTCGATATCAATCTCATTCCACACCCTCCTGAAAATGCTAAGAATGAAGAGCTCGCAAAACACTATTACAACGCTTATGTTCATCAGAAGATTTTTGATTTTGTAACTAAGGAAAGCCAGGATAGCCTACAGCAAAAGATGGCCCTTTGTGAGCAGCAGTACTGCTTTCTTAGAACCAAATACCTAGCTTATAAGGAAGGTAAAACGGCTGCGGATGTTACGGTCGTAGGACTTGAGAAGTATATGGAAAAACATCCTTTTAATGACTACCTGAAAGCAAATCCTGAACTCGTACATGATGCCAAAGAATGGGAAAGCTATAACACTTCCCAAACGGCGAAGCTAGGGACGGTAGACAAGTGGCGTTGGAATAAAGAAAACCCTGACTGGTGGTCTCCTTATATCGCAACATAACATGAATTATCAGACGTTTCGTGCGAGGAGAGATTCGGCCGG
This sequence comes from Chlamydiota bacterium, assembly GCA_023269355.1. GTDB lineage: Bacteria > Chlamydiota > Chlamydiia > Chlamydiales > Rhabdochlamydiaceae > CAJCIW01. The sequence continues at coordinate 1,993 of JAHFTO010000073.1, forward strand.
AACGTTTGGCCTGGCGGACAAATTCTAGCCTTTCGCCAGGTCCGCTTAATGTACCTTTCATCGCAATTGAAGAAATCCGCCGATGCAGGCCAGGATAAAAAAAAGCACGCACGTCACCTACCATTTTTTCCTCCGATTATTTGTCTTCCAAACCTGCTCAAAGTATTCGAAAAAACGAAGAAGGCCATAGCCGAGAATAGGAGTTAAGACGAGTAGCACAGCTAGTTTGATAAAAAAAAACTTCAATTCGTGAATCATGGCTCACCTCTTAGAGGTTTTATAAATGATTGATTTTTTTCTACATAGATATAGAACTTTTTTAAGTCTCATTCCAACGATTTCACTCACAGGCGCGGAGTGGAAATATCTAGAGTCTGAAGAATCGCATTAATCTACCCAGTGAAGAACGTTCCGGATAATACTCCAGCGCGGTGGACGCGTTTGGAGACTTTGCCCTTCAATCCAATAATGGTACATCCTGCTATTAAACCCAGATTGCTCCTTGAGCAATAGCCAGTTATTGAGGAATGAGCCCCAATCATAAGACCCAGATGGGATCGAGTAGGCAAAATACCGCTTTCCTAATATTCCCCCATAATCGATCACGACATAGTCAGGATTGGAAAGGCACCAGACAAAGCCGGGGATCCGCGACCAGAGGTAGGCATCGATCTGATGTTCTTGAAAGTCGAGGAGGATGTCTTTTACCTTTACAAGCTGAGCTAAAGGGAAATGGCGGCGGACAACGGGGATGTATCCTCCGATGGCACCCAGTCGAAGATTGGGATTCGCTGCGACTTGCTTGAAGTGGGTGAATTGGGATCGCTCTTTGTTGGGGACGACAAGTATATCGTCTTCTTCTGTATAAGGATGGGTGAAATCCATCTCTCGAATGCGCATTTCGGTCATGATGATCGCCGACATCCCTAGGTCATAGTCGCCATGGGTCAATTGAAAGCCCATTTCTTCTCGTTCAATGGGGACGAATTCAATGGTGCAATCGAGATCTCTGGCTAATTGATACGCATAGGCAATGTCAAACCCGACGAGTTCATTGTAGCGATTGAAGTAGGCATAGGGAATATTGTCCGGGTCATATCCTACCTTTAAGACGCCCGATTTTAAGATGTTGTCCAGAGGCTCAGATTCTCTTTCGACCAGACTCCGAGGTGTCCCCATCTCCCCTTCCGGGATGAATTTGGCCTGGACAGGATTATTGATGGCCTCTTTTAAAGTGAGGTTGAGATAGAGATCTTGGTAGTTATCATGCAATCGGACGACCTGTTTGACTCCGGCGACGACGGCAAAAAGGAGGATGAAAGCGAAAGAGATCCGGAGGAAGAGTTGTTTCCATTTGACCTCTAAAAGGCCGTAATAAGCGTAGAGGACGAGGATGATGAAGGTGAGGACGCTCGCAATATTCAAAAGCACCTGAAAATTCATCGTCACGGCCATCGTCTGAATGAAGAGCTCTTTGGCCGCATCGGGAAAATTGAGAAATTCGATCAAAAATGAAACAGCATTGATCGAGCTTCCCGACGATCCCAAGGAGACGGGAAGGACGATGAGACCGAGAAGCCACTTTTCTGAGCCGACTAGAGGGTGGCGGAAATAAAATGAGAGAAAAAGGATGAAAAACAGAACAAAGCAATTGCCAATCTGTCCAAAACTAAAGCAAAGGGGCATGACGGTTTGCGAAGTAGCATGAAATTGTGGGTCGCCGTGGGCGTACTCTTGTCCAAGCTTTTTCATGTAGAGGTTGATGAATGGGAATGAAATACCCCCCAACGCCGTAGCAAAGGGAAGAAGACAGACAA
>JAHFTO010000015.1 GCA_023269355.1 Chlamydiota bacterium
GCTGCCCGTTTTGCAGGATCTTTTTTCATCTGTAGAAAATTATCATAAAATGCCTTTTTGGAAAGCCTTTTGCCTTTGTGTTGACCCGAAGGAATTTTTAAAGAGCGGTGCTGCTGAACCTGAAATTTATTTTAATTTCGCCTTCGAGAGAACCGATCAAGTCCATATCCGGTTCTTAAAATGGGCCAATATCAATAGTATAGATAATCTGCAAAGTTACAAAGATCAAGGCTATCATTATATTTCCTGCCATGCTTGGTCGAGGGGTTGAAACAATGCTCTAAGAGGGTGTTGAAGAATTAAGGCTTCAACACCCACTAAGGTTGAAAATTAACCTTAGGAGCCCTACAATCTGCTTTTTGTTTATGACAGAAGGCAGATCACATGCATCAGACAAAATATATTTTTATTAGTGGCGGGGTCGTTTCTTCCCTTGGCAAAGGGTTGACCTCTGCATCCATTGCCATGCTTTTGGAAAGCCGCGGCTTAAAAATCGCGATGCTTAAACTCGATCCCTATCTCAATGTCGATCCCGGCACTATGAACCCATTCCAACATGGGGAGGTCTACGTCACCGATGATGGCGCTGAAACCGACTTGGACTTAGGACATTATTACCGCTATACCAATGCTCCCATCTCAAAACTCTCTAACGCAACCTCCGGCCAGATCTACGACTCAGTGATCAAAAAAGAACGCCGCGGGGAATATCTCGGCAAAACTGTACAGGTCATTCCCCATGTGACCGATGAAATCAAACAGAGGATTCTCGCTTGCTCTCAGCAGCAATCCGATCCCGATGTCGTTCTTGTGGAAATCGGCGGCACTGTAGGCGACATTGAGTCCCTCCCTTTCTTTGAAGCAATCCGCCAGTTTCGGTATGAGCGGCCTAAAGATTGTGTGAACATCCATCTTACTTACGTTCCCTTCTTAAAAGCTGCGGGCGAGGTCAAAACCAAGCCGACCCAACACTCCGTTCAAATTCTTAGAGAAATTGGGATCATGCCCGATTTGATTCTGTGCCGCTGCGAAGAGGGTCTCGACGAAGACATTAAAGATAAGATCAGCCTGTTTTGCAATGTCCCTAAAGAAGGCGTGATCGATATCCCTGACGTTTCTACTACTGTTTATGAAGTGCCTATGATTCTAAGCAAACAAGGCCTGGATAAAAAACTCTGCCAAATGCTCAACTTGCCCTCGTCTGAAGCAGATCTGTCCAAATGGCAGCACATGCTCCATCAATTAAGCCATCCCAAGGGCAAAGTCGTCATCGGCATCGTCGGAAAATACCTCCAGCATCAAGATGCCTACAAATCGGTTTTTGAAGCGCTGCACCATGCAGCCATGGCTAACGGCGTTGAGATTGAAATCCGCAGATTTGAATCGGACAAAGTCCTGGAAAAAGGAGATGTCGCGTCGGTAATTGCTGGATGCGACGGCTATTTAGTCCCTGGTGGATTTGGCGAACGCGGCTGGATGGGAAAAATCATGACGGCAAAATATTGTCGGGAGAACAAAATCCCTTATTTTGGACTTTGCCTTGGGATGCAAGTGATGTGCGTCGAGTTTGCTCGCCACGTCCTTGGGCTTACCGATGCCAATACCACGGAGATCGATCCCAACACAGCTCACCCTGTCATCTCTCTTCTCAGCGAACAAAAAGGGATCGAAGATCTCGGCGGTACGATGCGCCTCGGCGCCTTTACCTGCCAGCTCACCCCAGGCACAAAGGCAGCGAAAGCTTACGGCTCTAATCGCATCTCAGAAAGGCACCGCCACCGTTTTGAGTTCAACAATTTGTACAAAGATGATTGTCAAAGCAGGGGTCTCATCCTTTCAGGAGTTCTCGAAGATGGACACCTTTGCGAAATCGCCGAAGTCAAAGAGCATCCTTGGATGCTTGGTGTTCAGTTTCATCCTGAATTTAAATCCAAACCCACCGATCCCCATCCCCTCTTCCGAGACTTTATCGCTGCCGCGATAAAAAGAGGTTGATCTTGGGACGTATTGTAGGCATCGATTTTGGCAAGGTGAGGATAGGCTTAGCGGTCTCTGATGAAAGGCGCATCATAGCCCAACCTTTGGAAACGATCCGAGCAGCCAAAAATCATGAACAAACTGCTCAGCTCATCGCCAAAGCTCTTTCCCGATACACAAATATCGACACTGTGGTCATTGGACTCCCTCTTCTTCTCAATGGAAAAGAAGGAGAAATGGCACTTCTTGTAAAAGCTTTTGCTACAGTTCTTGAAAAAGTCTTGCCTCATCCCATCGTTCTTTGGGATGAAAGGCTCACCTCTGCCGGCGTAGAAAGAATGCTCCTCGACATGGATGTGTCGAGAAAAAAAAGAGCGGAGCTGAGCGATGCTCTCTCCGCTGTGTCTATTCTGCAGAACTATTTGGATTCACTGCGCATTTGACTGGGTGGAATGAGGGGGAAGATCTCCCCCTCGAGAACTACGCCGCAGATGCCGCCGTCAGCTTTTCGCAATAACCGCGAAGGGACTCGACTAGACAATAAGCTCGTTGCTTTGGCTTGATCAACCCTTCGAATTTTTTGTGAAGTCCACCGCGTTTATCCGTCCATTTTTCCAAGCCATCCAAAACCTGCAAACACTTCTCAGGTTTCAAAGTCTTTTCCTTAAGGTTTTCAAACATCTCCCTATACAGCGTGCATAAGTCTTCTTTAGCAATAGGATATCTTTCATTGTTCAGATCATAGGTAAGGCGCATAGGGAGCTCCTTGCCCAAATTGACATCCAGCGTACCCACGGTATGGGATTGTCGCTTTTTCACATATTTACCCCAAATTCCAGTGGAATGTTCTTGGAATTTCGTCCGGATCGCCTCGCCTTCTTCCATGGCAGCAACCACGACTTTAGTCGTATTGCCTGACACAAATTCGTAGACCTTCTTGGTTGTATCCACGATCGCTGTTGCATTATGCCATGCATAAGCTGCGCTGACCCCGGCAGTAAGTGCAGTCAACACCCCTGTTGGAGACAGAGCTATTCCTGTGCCTACACCAACGATAACATCAGAAGGATCTAACTTTTTAGCTGCTTCTTCTTTGGCCAATTTCACTTCTTCAGACATCTCATCAAGAAGCCCCATGATGCCTTCACTGCGCTTTTTCATCTCTTCCAATTCTTCCTGAGTCTCCTCGACTTTTTTCTCGATTCTGTCCTGGATATCCTTATGTTGCGCGATTTCGACATTGGCCTGCGTACGATCTTTCGCTTTTTGCAGGGTTCTTACGATCATCTCAAAAGATTCATCTTTCAGTCTTGAAGCATGAGTGAGGGCTTCCATCGCAGCGCTAAATCGCATTTCTGCAGCATCAAGGCTCTGCTTGCCTTCTCGGCTTTTTTTACTCGCCGTCTTGGCAGCTTTAACGATAGAGTGCATTTTGTCTGAAAGCTTTCTTTTATCCTCTTCATCTTCAGCGATCTCTTGAATAGTCTCAAAATACCCAGTGCATTTATCATAGACCTTTTTTGACTCTCCAAAGGAGGTTTTAGCCAAAGTAAAAAGCTCGAGCGCTTTGCCATAAGCTTCTTCCGCTTCTAACCCTTTTTCATGAGCCTCCTTTTTGTCGCTTTCAAGAGTCTGAAGGGTTTCTAGATTCAGCTCTTCGATCGCTTTGAGTTTTGTGTACAAGGCCTTAACATCGCCATGGACCAAATTCAAATTTTCCTGAATCACATCAATCGATTTTTGTTGTCCCTCTTCAAGGACTCGAATCATGTCAGCGCCGGCATTGATGTCATTGAGTAGACTATCCAAAGTCGACCCATCGCCATTTTGGCATTGGTTATACAACTCTTTAGCGCCTACTAACGTAGCGATCCCGCCAGAAACGAGGTCCCCTGCATATAGATTTGAGAGACCTCCAGCTAGTGCTACAACCGAAGTCCCAAATCGCATGGGATTGTCCTTCACATTAGAGATCAGGTTTCTGACCGCCTTTGTCTGTTTATAAATCGTTTCAGCGCGCTCGACGACACCACTGCCGAGCTGCTTGGTATTCGCGTCATTTTCTGAATGATTTATTTCTTGCTGTGGGAAGTATTTTCCAATCAACCCCCCCGATAATGCATCTGATGATTTTGTTGTCATAAACACCCCCAAAATTAACAATCGCTTAACATTTTCCTTTGCAAATCGATATTTTGTCAAAGGTAAATAAATTTTGCCCTGGAAGCAAAAATCGCAGTGGTGTTTGATAGAGGTTTAAAAGACTGTTAACGGATTTTCGTTTCGTCGAGTTTTTGTATTATTTTGGCCGCTTTTCGATTCTTTTTCGGGGGATTATATACGCATGTTTGATATTATCCCCCGAAAAAGAATCGAAAAGCGGCTCAAAAGAACCGAAAAATCGACAGAAAGAAAATCCGTTAGCAGTCTCTAATGTTACTTAAGGTACAGACTTCATGACCGAGACTACTGCCCACCCATTGGAAGAAGCGGGGATTTCCAGCCGTTTTATTGAACCATGCATCCTCGTGATCTTCGGCGCAACAGGAGATCTTACCGCCCGCAAACTTCTGCCTGCGATTTATAATTTAGCAAGAGAAGGGCAGCTCCCTCCCCAGTTTGCGTGCGTAGGATTTGCAAGGCGCGATAAAACACACGAGCAGTTCCGCGAGGAAATGAAGCAAGCGATCAGCAGCTATTCCAGGGTTAAACCCATTGATGAAGCCTTGTGGAAGAACTTTCAGGAAAACCTCTACTATCACAAATCAGAATTCCACGAAGATGAAGGCTATCAAAGACTGCAGAGCTTTCTGCAGGATCTAGATGCAAAATTAGGCACTAAGGGCAACCGCGTCTTCTATCTTTCTACACAGCCTAGCTTCTTTCCCCTTATTTGCGAAAAAATGCAAAAGGCGGGCCTCATCTACGATATGAATAAGACAAAGGACAGATGGTCGCGGATCATCATCGAAAAACCCTTTGGCCACGATTTGGATTCTGCCAAAGCGCTGCAATCGGAGCTGCTGCGCTTTTTAAAAGAGCCTCAAATTTATCGAATCGACCACTACCTAGGCAAAGAAACGGTGCAAAACATTTTGGTTTTCCGTTTTGCTAATTCGATCTTCGAGTCTTTGTGGAACAACCGCTACATCGATCACGTGCAAATTACGGTTGCCGAAGATATCGGAATCGGCTCTCGAGGAGCATTCTGGGAAGAAGCGGGCATGCTTAGAGACATCGTACAAAACCACATGATGCAGCTGCTCTCTCTTGTTGCCATGGAACCACCAGTCAATCTTTCTGCAGATGCCATCCACGATGAAAAAGTAAAAGTGCTACAAGCGATCCGCCCCTTTCAAAAAGAAGACTTTGAGACCTCATGCATCCGAGGACAATATGCACCAGGTTTCGTCGGTGGACAAGATGTCGTAGGATATCGGCAAGAAAAAAATGTATCTCCCACATCCAATGTCGAAACCTACGTTGCCTTGCGCCTATTCATTGACAACTGGCGCTGGGCTGGAGTTCCCTTCTATTTGCGCGGAGGCAAACGCCTCCCCAAACGCACCACTGAAATCGCCATTACTTTCAAAGACCCTCCTGGAGTTCTTTTCCAACAAAAAAATAAACGCAATGAGCCCAACGTCTTGTCGCTGCGCATTCAACCCGATGAAGGAACAGGACTGAAAATTAACTGCAAAGTGCCTGGGCCATCCAGCCCCATCCAGCCCGTCAAGATGGACTTCCGCTACGGCGCTTATTTCGGCATGAGTCCTCCAGAGGCGTATGAGCGGCTTATTCAAGATTGCATTATCGGCGATAACACCTTGTTTGCAAGAGAAGATGAAGTGTTTAATTCTTGGCAGCTCCTCACGCCTCTGATCAATTACTGGGCAGAAAAAAAGCAAGCTGACTTCCCCAATTATGCATCAGGAACTTGGGGTCCCAAAGCTGCTGAAGAAATGATGGCGCGCGACAAACGTAAATGGAGACTGATCTAAAATGACAACCGCTGCCCATACCGTTGCACCAGAAGATATTCAAAAAGAGCTTAGCCGCATTTGGGAGTCTTTAGAAACGACTAACGTCACTAGAGCCAGCCTCTTCAATCTCATTTTCTACACCGGAAAAAACAACCGCACGCCTTATATCGAAAGGATCGCTCAAAAAGTCATTGAAAAATTTCCCTCGCGCGTCATTTTTATAACAGCGGATCAAGATTGCAAAGAAAGCTCTCTCAAGACAGAAGTTTCTATCCTCTCGTCAAGCAAAGGGGAATTCGATGTCTCCTGCGATTATATCAGCATTGAGACAAAAGGCTCTGCCTACCAAAGGATCCCTTTTCTCATTCTTCCTCACATTCTTCCCGATCTCCCCGTTTACCTGCTCTGGGGACAAGACTTGCCCTATCAGGACCCTCTTTTTACACAACTGGAGCAGTTTGCCGACCGTTTGATCTTTGATTCAGAGACTACTGATGATTTGCCTAAGTTCGCTTCCAGCATTCTTGAGCAGAATACAAAACATCACTGCGACGTTGCTGATTTAAATTGGGCAAGAATAGAAAGCTGGCGTCAAATGTTCTCCATGGCATTCTATTCTCCAGAAAAGCTAGACCAGATCAGGCGCGCAAAAAAAATCGCGATCTCCTACAACTCTCATGGGACGCAATTTTTCTGCCACACCCATATCCAAGCGCTGTATTTTCAAACCTGGCTTGCCTGTCAGCTCAATTGGCAGTTCAAAAAGGTCGTTAAAGAGAAAAATGGCCTAACTTTTACACACGCCCATCAAGAAGGCACCGTTGAAATCCTACTTACCCCTGCGGAATGCCCCAACTTACCTCCAGGGCTCATCCTCTCTGCAGAAATAATGACGGCAAATGAGGAACACTTCTTATTTACGCGCAACCAGGCACTTCTTCACGAAGTCACCTATCAGCATTCGACCTCCCAACAATGCGATCTCCCCTCTCACTACATCCTAGCCAAAGCAGAGTCCGGCCATTCCCTTGTCAAAGAGATCTGCCATCGAGGCACCTCAGAGCATTTTCTAAAAGTCCTGAACTTTGTTAAAACCATGGATAGCGCCCAATTATGTTAATCGAAAAATTGCAGCCTAGAGACCTCGACGAACGCAGAAAGATCATCGTCCCTGGCGATGCACAAATGACCACTATCTTCTGCGTCGAACATTTTGTCTCTGTTGCAAAGCAGGCCATCAAAGATCACGGCGCGTTTTTCGCCGCTCTATCTGGAGGTTCCACCCCCAAAGCTATCTTCGAGTGCTTGACCGCACCTCCCTATGACCAGATGATCGAATGGAACAAAGTCCATCTTTTTTGGAGCGACGAACGCTCTGTTGCTCCCAATCACTCCGACAGCAACTACCATATGGCCATGCAAGCGGGCCTTAGTAAAATGCCGATCCCTGAGCAACAAATCCACCGGATGAAAGCAGAAGAAAACATCGAAAACAGCGCTCTTGCCTATGAACAAGAAATCGCTACTGCTCTGCAAGGAAGAACCTTTGATCTTGTCATGCTAGGGATGGGAGAAGATGGCCACACCGCATCCCTTTTTCCTCACACAGAGGGTCTTAATATCCAAAATCGGTTGGTCATCGCCAACTATATCCCCTCCAAGCAAACATGGAGAATGACCCTGACCTTTGATTGCATCAACGAAGCGGAAAATATTGCTATCTATGTGCTTGGCGCTCAAAAAAAAGCAATGCTGTGCAGTGTACTCTTTTCCCGCTATCAATTTGAAACCTACCCCATCCAAAAAGTGGGAACCCCCACGCATAAAGCCCTTTGGATCGCCGATCATGCCGCCGCTGAAGAAATCATCGCCCAGAAAGATCCAGGCTAAACCTTTTTAGGTCTTAAGGAAGCTGCGATGGTCACGCCTAAGATCGCCACAATAATGCCCAGCGACACAGGTAGCGAGATGGACATCATCTCTCGAGTCAGCATCTTGAAGCCGACAAAGATCAAAATTGCTGCAAGCCCCATCTTAAAGTATCTTAATTTCTTCAAAGAATTGACCAAAACAAAATAAAGGGATCTCAATCCCAAAATAGCGAAGACGTTAGAAGTGTAGATCAAAAATGGGTCCGTCGTGACTGCAAAGACCGCTGGGATCGAATCTAAGGCCATGATGATGTCTTCACATTCGATTTTTAGTAGCGCTAAAAAAAGGGCTGTCGCCTTCCATTTCCCTCTGTGACGCACAAAGAAATTGCCCCCTTGGTCGTCGTTAGCTACGGTAATTATGTTTCCTAACTTTTTGAAGAGAAATTCAGCCGAAAAATTCCAGCTCTTAAATCTCTGCAATAAAAATGCCAATCCAGAAACGATCAGGAACGCCCCGAAAATGTAAAACATCCAATGAAATTGCTCGATCATCGCTACACCCGCAAGAATTAGCGAAATGCGAAAGACAAGAGCCCCAAGAATGCCCCAGAAAAGAACCTTGTATTGATAGGCAGCAGGAATCTGAAGCTGTGAAAATGTCAGTAAGAACAAGAAGAGGTTGTCGACGCTCAAGGATTTTTCAATCAGATATCCTGTAAAAAACTGCAAAGCACTATCTGGCCCCATTTGAAAATATATAAATAAATTGAAAAGTAGGGCGACAAAAATCCAAAACCCGCTCATGATACAGGCTTTTTTAAAATCAACAATCTGTTGCTTTCGGTTTACAAAACATAAATCGATCACCCATAAAAGGAGGATCAATAAATGAAACCCGATCCAAAATGCAGCTGTATGCCCCATATTCCTCTAAAGTCTATTTTTTTCTATATACACGGAAGGGATATAAACGTTCCTAAAAAACTCAAGAGATGGGATAATTACGGGAAAAAAACTTCAAAAATATGCTCGTTTTAGGAATTGAAAGCACTTGCGATGAAACAGCCTGCGCCATCGTCCAGGATGGAAAAGAGGTGCTATCTAACGTCATTTTTTCACAAACCGAGTTGCATCACCCCTTTGGCGGTGTTTTCCCAGAACTAGCTTGCAGGCGCCATAGCGATGCCCTCCTCCCCGTTATTAAACAAGCGCTAGATGAAGCAAACATCACCCCAGCTGAGGTCAACCTTATCGCAGCCGCAAAGGGACCAGGACTGATTGGCGCACTCCTCATTGGTCTCAATACCGCTAAAGCACTTTCCTATGCATGGAACGTACCTTTTGTGGGGGTGAACCATGTAGAAGCCCACCTTTATGCAGCGACAATGCCACTGGAAAATCCCCCCTTCCCAGCACTTGGCCTAGTTGTTTCTGGCGGCCATACGTTCATTGTGCGCATGGACGGGATTGGAAAATATCAGATGATCGGCACGACACAAGATGATGCAATCGGCGAAGCCTTCGATAAAGTTGCTAAATTGCTCGGCCTTCCTTACCCCGGAGGACCCGAGATCGAAGCCCTCGCAAAAAAAGGCGACCCCTCTAAATTCCCATTCCGCCCAGGAAAGATCAAAAATCGTCCCATGGACTTTTCCTTTTCAGGCCTCAAAACAAACGTTCTTTATACTGTGAAAGGACAAAGCGCTAGCAAAGATGCTCCTTTGATCATATCGGAACAGGAAAAAGCAGATGTCGCGGCCTCCTTTCAAGAGACAGCCCTTAAAGATGTGGTTGCAAAAGCTCTCGAGGCTGCAAGCAGCTTTGATTGCAAAGCGATCTACTGCGGCGGCGGAGTCAGCAATAATAATCGCTTAAGAGAACTGTTCCTGGAGAAGAACACCCCCTACCCCATTTTTTATCCCGAAAGAAAGATGACGCTCGATAACGCCGCGATGATCGCAGGACTTGGGTTTCATTGCTACTGTAAGGAGAAAAAAGGAGATGGACTGGACTTAGAACCAATGACGAGAATCCCCCTGTAAAATGAAAAAGGGGATGGATTCAAAGTTGAACCCACCCCCTCTCGGAGAGAACGATCACGTTTAAAACAATCACTCAATAGGGCGTTTGCCTGTGTGATAGGACTTTTGTTTCGCCTTATTTTTATTCACTTTTGAAACACTTTTACTCTGCTTTTTTGCCTTACTCTTCTGTTGCATAGACTTAGCATTTTTCTTTGCGGATGCGGTATTTTTCTGAGCATAACCCACCGCTTTTTTCATTTTAGGTGACTTGGTATAGGTATGCTTAGTCTCCTTAACACTGCCTTCTTCTCTGCTTTCATTAAAGTCTGCATCAGCCTCTATTTGCTTTTGATGGCCTTGCACCACTTTTTGACCGCGCTGAGTCACGCGAGGACGATTGGCATCTTGACGTGGCGCTTGGGATTGAGACCTGCGATTTTGCATCGAAGGAGTTCTTTTAGTAGCTTTTCTTTCTTGAGTAGCTGCAGAAGACTCATTTTGCTCTGAAGCAATCGCTTCTTGTTCTACTTGCTCCACTTTATTTTGCTGAGCTACACGTCTTTGAGCCCCTTCTCTTCGTTCAGAGGGAGCTACTGTTTGAGGAGCCTTTTGCAGGCGTCTTTGCTGAATGCTATTTTGCTCTGTAGGGCGTCGCTGAGATCCTTCTTTTTGTACAGAAGGAGCTCTCTGCACGCGATTTTGTGTGGCAGATCGTCTTTGGGAGCCTTCACTGCGCTCAGAAGGAGCTGCGGCCTGTGGGTTGCGCCGCGTGCGATTTGGAGCTGTATTGTGTTTTTGTGCCCCTTCGCTATGTTTAGGCTCTGTGTGTTTCTGCTCTTTTCGTGCGCCTTCGCTATGTTTAGGCTCTGCGTGTTTAGGCTCTGAATGATTTTGTTGGGCGCGATTTGGAGCAGCAGTACGTCTTTGAGTATCTTCACTCCGCTCAGAAGGAGCCGCTGCTTGCGAATTGCGCTGCACGCGATTTTGTTGGATGCGGTTTGGGACTGCGGCGCGTCTTTGAGCTCCTTCTCTTTGTACAGAAGGCGCTGTCACCTCAGATGAACGCTGACTGCGTTTTTGTTGGATATTGCTTTCGTAAGCTTCTTCTTGATAGGTTGGTTCCTGAACTGCCTCTGTAACGGCGCCTTCAAAATATTCAGGTTCAGAAGCGATCGCATGATCCTCATCGACGAGGTCTTCTTCCATCTCTAGCTCTTCAGCAACAGCGACTTGGCTGCGACGCTTAGCTGTTTCTTTTGCGCGCTCAGAAACCTCTTGGCTTTCTACCGAAACATCTTCATAACTATCTTCAAAATCATTTTCATAATTAGATTGAGAAGCAAAAGATAAACAAGGCGCTAATATCAACGCCAACCATGATTTTTTCATATTAACCCCACGACATATGAAATAAATTGTTTTAACATCTTACCTCTATCTAATTGTTTTCAAACAATATTGTAAACTAAATTTTTAAAATCAACCATTTAACCCATTAACAAACAGGAAATTAAAAAAATATTTTTACCAAAAAGATCCTCAAAGAATTATATAATCTATTATTAATTCGCATAAACATCTAAATATTAAATACATAAGATTTCACTTAATATAACTCATTCAAAAAAACTAATTGACATAACTACCAATTAATAGTATAATTGCCATTGATAAAACCACATAAATAATAAAACAGGAGCAACACATGTCAATTAATTTTTCAAAGCCTTTAAATGCACCTATTTCAGGAGAGGTTTCTGAGGTAAACTGGATGATCATAGGGAATTGCATCATCAATGAAGACAATAAGACTCTAATCGTAATAAGCAATCTCAATAGGCTTGCCCATCTTATCCTTAACAATGAGTGGTTCAAAGAACTCTTCAATACCCAGCACCCCAATTTAAAGGATCTCGACATATTCCCCAATCTGCAACTATTTTACCCCGAGCATCGCTGGAAAGTTGCCTGCTGTCTATTCCCCACAAAAGGTCCGTTCCCACTCTCATCCTGTTCTATCTTAATAAATAAAATTCCAGCCTCTGCATTTTTTGATGCTCGCATCATTATTGTAAATTCGCTGAAGGATAAAAAGGAAAAGTGCGAAATCAGAATTAAAGAACTCTGTGGTTGCTACTTTGGAGATCCAGCAGGCCTTCTTGATAAAGCTTGGAAAGACTTTGAAAAGACAAATACAGCTTGTATAAGCTACAAATATGGAAACCGTCCAATCATATTTAATGATTATGGTCACCCTGTACAAATACATGATCCTTCATTTGAAAGTTATAAACGCCTTGATAATGAACGATTTCAGCTGTGTGAAATGGTTCTTCCTCAAATTGAAAAGAAGCTAAATGCCTCTGATGAACTCATCTTTAGAGATGGATTTAAACCAGCCCTCTCGGAAGAAATCTATTCAGCAATGTGTATCGAAAAAAGATTAAATGTGATCCCTCTTTTGGGTTATTGCTCAGCATTGCTTAAAGGGATTTTACTTGAAGAACGAGAGGCGAGCTTAGAAGAAATCCAATCTATAGCTTCGATTATCCAATCTTGTTGGGTTAATAATAAAATCGAAGTTTTAGGATGTTATAATATTATAAGCAACTCAGAAGCAAATATAAGACACTGGATAATGGCATTTAATTATAATAGAGACGCTTATGATAAAGCGGAAGTCCTGGTGAGACTACTTATTACGCAAGGCAAGGTTATTCAAAAGGATCAGTTGCCTGATGATTTCGCTGAAAGTTTACCCCACTTATTAATGGTCATTGATGAAATGGTTGATGCTCTCAATTGCTCAAATACTCATGCACTTACAAACATGGCCACTATGCTAGATAACATTCAAAATCATTGCTGGCCCTACTAACAGAGAACGTCTCTAAAGTACCATCCTTCCCACGTCTCACCCAAACACTTTTCAAATTGTTTGGGTGAGTCATGCTCTCAATCCCTGTAAAATCTAAATTTAAAAATTTACAATTCTAATGGAATTAGCCCCTATGACGATCCATGTAGGCAGGCCAGAGCGCTTTCCCCTTGTCCGTTAATCACATACTTATTAGAATTGGAACCGCAATAAAAAAAAAGGGTTCATATGGCAAAAGGCGCACGCGAAAAAATCAAAATGAAGAGCACTGAGAGCTCTGAGTGCTACTGGACAACAAAAAATAAACGCACTGTCACAGGCAGAATCGAGCTTAAGAAGTACGACAAAAAGCTTAAGAAGCACGTGATCTTCAAAGAAGCGAAATAAATTTTCTTGAACAAGATCCTCAAGGAAGCTTGCAAAATACTCTTTAAAACTGATATTCAGTATTTTGCAAGCATGCCATTCCGATCATTTTAGATGAGCTTATTTTATGAGATTACTTTTTGAGCTAACAGTTGCTTTTAAGTATCTCATCCCAAGAAGAAAGCAACTTTCCGTCTCTCTAATAGCCCTGCTTTCAGTCGTCGTCATCTCTTTAGTAGTTTGGCTCGTTTTGGTCTTCCTCTCTGTCACAGAAGGGATCGAACGCGGGTGGCTTCAAAAGCTCACCACCCTCAATGCTCCGCTTCGCATCACCCCTACCCACGATTACTTCTCCTCTTATTACTATCAAGTGGATGGAATCAGCTCGAATTCCGAATATACCTCTAAAAGCATCGCTGGTAAAATAGCAGCCTTGGATACCGACCCATACAATCCCGAGGATGACGGAGAACTACCCACTCATTTCCCAGAAGCTGACCTTAAAACCGATGGCACATTAAAAGACCCCGTCAAAACTCTTTTCTCCCTCCTTTCAGATCTTAAAAAAAACCGTCCCGATCTGACCTATCAGGATTTTGAACTTAGCGGCGCACTTCTACGCCTTCAGTTACTGCGACCAAGTAACGCAGTGCGAACTGACGACAACCAAGGATACCTCACTCAAGTATCCTATATCGCAACGCTTCCCCATCAAGCCCCTAAGCTTCATTCGCTTCTCTTGCCTCCCACTGAAAAAGATCTCAATCACTTGCTCTATCTCTCTACCCATTCTACCCATTTATCCCGGCAAGACTCACCTACCCTTGCTCTAAAGGCGGATAAAACCACAGCACAAACGCGCATTCGAGAGCTTTTGGATCATGCGCTTATTAAAGAACTAAGACCTCGTCAGCTGTTTTGGCAAATTCCGGTAAACCTTCTACCTGAACGTCAAATTTTAGAAGGACAAGCCCACTTCCGAAATGAAAAACTAAGCCGTATCGACATCCCCGCTCAAAAGAACGCCGCTTGCAATGCTAAAATCTGGAAAGAAGGAACTGATCTGATCCTAGAGAGCAAATCAGGGCAAAGACAAAGAATTCCTCTTTCAACACCGCTGCTTTCTGAAGGGCCTTTAAAATTGGCTGTAGAAAATCCGATAAGCGTTGAACCGCTTTTATTCAAGATCCATACAACTCTTCAGGATGTTGTTCTAAAGGGAGAAGTGGGATTCGAAGGTCTTGAGATCGCTAAAGCCGACTTTCTCTCTAAAAGCAATTCTAACGCTCCCTGGTTCACTCCAAACCACCCTCTCCCCATCAATCAAGAGAAGGAAACAGGAGTGCTTCTTACCAAGAGTTATTTAGACAGTGGGGTAAGAATTGGAGACCGCGGCTACCTATCTTATTCCAGCGCAACCTCTAGCTCGCTTCAAGAACATCGCCTACCGATTTTCGTCTCAGGATTCTACGATCCCGGCATTTTTGCAGTCGGTAACAAGTGCATTCTCGCCCCGCCTCTTGTGACGCAGACGATCAATGCTTCGAGTTCCTCGTTTAATCTCGACAAAACCCAATCTAACGGCATCCTCGTCTGGTTTCAGGATTTAGCCTCAGCAGAAGAGATCAAAAGACAAATCCTTCTATCTCTTGATGAAGCAGGGATCGGAAAGTACTGGAAAGTAACTACGTTTAAAGAATATGACTTTGCAAAGGACCTGATGGAACAGTTCCAAAGCGACAAATACCTCTTTGCCATGGTCGGCATCATCATCCTCATTGTCGCCAGCTGCAATATCGTCTCTATGTTAGTTCTGCTCGTCAATGACAAGAAAAAAGAAATCGGCATCCTCCAAGCCATGGGAGCTAGCAAATTCAGCATCGCCTCTATCTTTAGCATCTGCGGGATAGCAGTAGGTATCTTAAGCAGCATGATTGGCACTCTAGCAGCTCTTCTCACACTAAATAACATCGATACCATCGTACAATTCCTCAGCTTCATTCAAGGCCATGATGCATTCAACTCTACTTTCTTTGGGAAATCCCTGCCCAATGAATTCAGCCATAGCGCTCTTGTATTCATCCTCATTGTCACTCCTCTTATCTCCCTGCTCGCAGGCCTGATCCCGGCTATCAAAGCTTGCAAACTCAGACCTTCTGAAATCTTGAGGTCTGAATGACTATTATTAAGGCTAAAAAGCTCACCAAAAAGTTCTTCTCGCCTTCTCCCGTTGAAGTCTTAAAAGGGATCGATTTCGAGATTTCTTATGGCGAGTCTGCAGCTATCATCGGAAAATCTGGCGGTGGAAAAAGCACCCTTCTTCACATCCTCGGGACATTGGAAAAACCTTGCAGCGGGTCATTAGAAATCTGCGGACAGGATGTGCAAGCAACCTCTCTTCCTGAACTCCGTAATGCGCACATCGGTTTCATCTTTCAAAGCTGCAACCTTCTTGAAAGCGATACAACGATCGACAATGTTCTGATGCCAGCTAGAATTGCGCGCAAATCCACACGTATCGGCTCAGCAGCTTATAACAGAGCTCTTTTGATTCTTGAACTTGTCGGTCTCAAAGATCGAGCTCTCTTTCCCACAAAACTTCTCTCTGGCGGTGAAAAACAACGCGTTGCGATCGCTCGAGCGCTGTGCAATGATCCCGATCTCATTTTAGCGGATGAGCCCACGGGAAACCTAGACAGCAAACAATCGCAAGAAATCCAATCCCTTCTCATCGGTCTCTCCCGCGATTTCCATAAAACTCTCATCGTCGTCACGCACGATAAAGAATTTTCCTCTCTGTGCAATCAAACGTGGCTCTTAAAAGATGGCATTTTATCCTGTTAACCGACTATAAAAGTTCTTCGTGGACAGTCTCTAACAGGATAAGTATTTATGCACATTCTAATGGTAGGAACGGGCTATGTAGGCCTTGTCACAGCTGCATGCCTTGCTGAAATGGGTCATCACGTCATCTGTCTGGATATCGATCAACAAAAAATCGCAAACTTGCAACAAGGCATCCTTCCCATTTACGAACCGGGTCTAGCGGAACTTGTTGAACACAACACAAAAGCAAAAAGACTCTCCTTCACTACAGACTATCGAGAAGGCGTTCAACAATGTACCGTATGCTTTATCGCTGTCCCCACTCCTTCTTCCGAAGACGGCTCTTGCGATCTAAGCTACATCTATGCTGCTGCATCAGAAATTCCCCGCCATATGAATGGCTATAAGATCATCGTTAACAAATCGACAGTGCCTGTCGGAACCGCTGCACAAGTTAAAAAGCGCATCTCAGAAGTGCTTAGAGATACTCACAATGATTCCACCTTTGACGTCGTCTCTAACCCTGAGTTTCTCAAAGAAGGCAGCTCCATCAATGATTGCATGAAACCCGATCGCATCATCCTTGGAGTAGATCAGCCTAGAGCAGAAAAAATCATGCGCGAGATTTATTCTGCCTTTACTATCAACCACGACCGCATCTTTGTCATGGATCTAGTTTCTGCGGAAATGACGAAATATGCCGCGAACGCAATGCTCGCTCTGCGCATCTCCTTTATGAATGAACTTTCCCATCTCTGCGAAAAAACCGGTGCGGATATTAAACAGGTGCGCATCGGCATCGGCTCAGATCAGCGCATTGGCTATCAGTTCCTCTACGCTGGTGCAGGTTACGGCGGATCTTGCTTCCCCAAAGATGTCCGCGCTCTCTCTTTTATCGCCAAAATGCATGACATCGACATGCCCATCCTCGAATCGATCGAAGAGGTCAACGAGCGTCAAAAGAAAATTCTCGGAGAAAAAATCCTCTCCTACTTCTCTTTTCAAGGTGGTGTGAAAAAGAAAACGATTGCGATCTGGGGACTTGCTTTCAAACCAGACACTGACGACATTCGCGAAGCCCCTGCGATAGATCTCATCCAGGAACTACTCGAGCACGGTGCCATCATCCGCGCCTATGATCCCATAGCGATGCCTAACGCCAAAAAGATCTTCGGTTCCCGCATCCAATTTTGCGAAGATGAATATGAAGCAGCTCATGGCGCCGATGCCATCATCTTAGTAACTGAGTGGAAGCAATTCCGCTTTGTCGACTTCTCCAAAATCGCTCCCCTTCTCAAACACAAGGTGCTTTTTGACGGCAGGAACCAATACCACCTCTCAGAAATGCAGGCTCTCGGCATGCACTATTTTGGTATGGGAGTACCTTCCTCTCCTCATGCATTGAGTACGGTCGCGTTTTCATTGGAAAAGAAATTACTAACGGAAAGTGCGTTACTGGGGATCAATGCCTAATTTTTCATTAGGCTGCAACGCAAGGCCTCTATGATTAACCCTTAGCGGCATCCCTAAAATTTTATGGAATGTGTTCTCACAGATCGGATCAAAAACATCCATACCTTGCTCATCCTTTGTAATCCCTGAAATGGCGTGCTGCTCTTCTAAATTATCCATTTCCGGATCGATGAGTCCTTCTTTCACGCGCTTGTTCTTATGTTTAGGATTTTCACAATAATGCAGCGAATGCGTCAGCTCATGAAAAAGAGTGCAGGCTGGGTCCTGTTTATGGAGCGTTTTGTTACCGTGACTATTATGAGTCACATAATAAGTTTCTGGATTATTGGCGAGATAGATTTCATGATGAAAGACTTTGCTTTTGATCTTAGTATGGCGAAAGCGCGACTCAGGAAGTGGGGAAGGTCGAATGAAAATCTTTTCCCCAGATTGCAACAAACGTTTGAATAGCTTCCTTCCTGGCTTGCACGCGATGATTTTTTTTATACAAGCGTGAACAAGTTGCATTCCTTTAAAATCAAAATAGGAGCTCACTTTAAGCGTTTCAGATTGGATGATTTTGTCAAATAACCCCGCTAATTTTTCTCCAGATGCAGGTTTGCTACATTTTTCATTAACATAATTATTTACCATTTCTTCATATTCTATAAAATTAAAAGTACATGCATTCATATATTTACCTCTATTATCTTGCTGATATTAAAAATATTATATCATTAATAAATAAAAATGTAAATAAATAAGATTTAGGCTGCAAGTGTCTTACAATTAATTGATTGCAACAAAATCAAGACCTAAACGGCTTAATTTTAATGAGATAGGTTTTTATGAACTGCAGACAGCAATTTGTGTCCACAAAAACACCTTGTAAATTCTAAATCGGATTTAGAATTTACAAGGTTCAATGGAAAAGGAGCTAAGAGGGCGTCTACAAAGTAAGGCTTCGTCGATTTTCGGGATTATTTTGGCCAATTTTCGATTCTTTTTCGTGGGGTAATATACGCAGTTTGATATAACCCCACGAAAAAGAATCGAAAAGCGGCTCAAAAGAACCCGAAAAGCGACAGAAGCTTACTTTGCAGACACCCTCTAATGGCGAATAGTCCTAAAATTTATCCACGCCTGTGAAAACAGCGTATTTATCGCAACCTCCCACTGTAACCTTAGAAAAAAAGCTTCCTGCCGCCGCCCGGCCACGATGCTCAGCCCCTCTTTTCTTTAATTCTGTAATGATGTGACCATTTTTTAATTCTTGGGCGAGGTGCAGGGCTGACTCAGAAAGGCAATTACGTGCATTGAGATCAATACCTTCCGTATTCATAAGAACATCAAAAGCCTTTTCAGCGTCGAATTTTTTCCAAAATTCACCGATCACTTGATCAGGACCGCCATATCCAGAGTCGTCTCCAGACGTAGAACCTTCGTATTCGGATTCAACAACATCATCTTTGCGATAAAGGAAATAATATAAGAGGTGCATAAGAACGGTATTCTTAATGGCATTATCCCTGCAGTTAACATCTGCTCCTAATTTGAGTAAGATAAAAAATGCATCGCTGAAACCTCGATCCATCGTAAGCATTAGAGGAGGTCTACCTAAATAACTGTCTGTGGCATTTAAGGTATCTCCCCAAGGAACCTCTTGTAGCAGGACTGTAATTTTTTCATTCTCTTCACTTGTATTTATGGAAGAAAATGAAAGAATAAGATCTGATAAACAGGATCGATCGCGAGAACCTTGAAAAAGGATTTGAGCGCCTCTATTCACTAACTGGCAAGCAGCATTGATATTTTTTTTGTCGACAGCAACCTGAAGAGCACCTCCTCGATCATCTGGAAGATTAACATCCACTTCAAGAGACAATAAATAGTCGACGATGTCTTCTCTTTTATAGAAAATAGCCGCAGATAACATAGTCAGCTTTGTACTTTTGTCATCAATCTCTTTAAATTTCACCTCAATGAAGGTGTTTAAAAGGCTGGGATCTTCGCTCAAAAGAGATTTAAGGCAATCTAGCAATCCACACCTTAAAGCATGGGATGCATTTATTTTTTCTCCCGGTTTCAAGCAAAAACCCAAATGGTTAATTCTTGAGGGCATTCCCAAAATTTTAAGAAATGTATTTTCACAAATAGGATCAAAAACATAATTTCCCTTCATATCTTTTGTAATTCCAAAAATAGTATGTTCTTCCTCCCCGTTATCTACTTCTGAATGTATAAGTTCGTTTTCATCGGTAACACTCTTCTCACGTTGAGATAGCTCCGGATTCTCAAACCAATGCAAAGCATGAACCAATTCATGAAAAAAAGCACAAACCTGATCGACTTTTGCAAAGATTCTTCCCTTATGGGCATCATAAGCTACATAATAGTGTTCCGGATGATTGATAATTCCAATTGCTTGCCTCTCACGACTAAATCCCCATTTACCGTTTAGTGAAGCTTCGATCGTGAGTGTTTCCCCAGTCTTCATCAGACGTTTAATCAACTGCCTTCCCGGTTTGCATGAGATAATTTTTTTGATGCAATGTGTCGCAAATCGATAACCCTCAGAATCTGGGGATAAGTTGATTTGAATCTTAGAGTTAATGATTTTTTTAAAAATATTCTCCACATCTCTTGATTTCGTTTTATCGCATTTCTTATCAACATAATTATTCAATGAATTTTCATATTCTAAAAAACCAACTCCTCTACTTCTAATAGCTTTTTCATTCATATATTTAACGAGCTCCTCTTAAAGCGCTTACATTCACATCCTCATTCCACACCCTCTCTTTTCATCTTAAAAGGACAACCAACTGGTCAAAATAGGCAAACTTTGGCAAAATGTTTTCATATATTTTAAAAAGCAGAGCCAATGAATACAAACCTATTTTTAGAGGAAGCTAGGAAGCAGATCGACGAGAAGCTAAATCAACTTCTCCTTGCATCCTCCGACCTCCCCTATTCCGCTTTGTTTTCTTCCGCCCGCTACTCCCTCTCAGCACCGGGTAAGCGCCTGCGCCCCCTGCTCGTTCTTGCCACTGCAGCAAGCTACGGTCTGCCCCTTGAAACCGCTCTGATGCCAGCCTGCGCGCTCGAAATGATCCATACCTACTCTCTGATCCACGACGATCTCCCCTGCATGGACAACGATGATCTGCGCAGAGGCCAGCCAACACTGCATAAAATGGTTCCTGAGTGGCACGCTCTTCTCACTGGAGACTATTTGCTCACCTATGCCTTTGAAATCCTCGCCAACGCTCCTCATTTGAGCTCAGATCAAAAAGTAGAGCTTGTCCGCACCCTATCCTCGCGCGCTGGCGCTCACGGGATGATCGGAGGCCAAATGATCGACCTTCTTTCCGAGGGGCAAAATGTCGACTGGGAATTATTAGAAAAAATGCACCTGGGAAAAACGGCAGGACTGATTGTTGCAGCTCTAGAATTTGGAGGGATCATTGCAGGCGTTCCCGATAAAGATCGAGAAGCCCTCACAAAAACAGGTCTTGCCATCGGACTTGCTTTTCAGCTTATCGATGATGTCCTGGATTACACGAGCACGGAGCAAGAGCTTGGCAAACCCATCGGCTCCGATCAAGAAAAAGCAAAAGCAACAGCCGTCCCTATCTTAGGGATCCATCTCAGCAAAGAAAAAGCCTCTCAACTGCTTCAAGCAACCGATGAACACTTAAAAACGCTTTCTAAACCTGTTCCGCTGATTCGAGCGCTCTTTGATCAAATGGTCCACCGCCGGAAGTAGGTTATGCATAGCGAAACCACACATAAAGACTGCTTCAAAACAAAGCTAGCTCTGCTGTGGATGAACCTCTCCAGCGAGCCGCTGATCGCCATTTATAGCATGATCCCTTTCATTCTGCGGAAAGAGATCGGAGCTTCGACATACCAGATTGTTCTGTTCTCCACATTAAGCCCCATCCTCTCAGTATTTTCTTTTTATTGGGGAGCGTGGCTGAGTCATCGCAAAAACAAACTTCTGCCCAACTTGATTTGCGCCTGGGTGTTCGCCAGAGTGCCGTTTTTCTTCTTTCCCTGGATCGATAGTTTTGGCGTAATGTTCCTGTGTTGCTGCATCTACCAGTTATTTAGTAGAGCGTCCACACCAGCTCTTATGGAGATCCTAAAACGCAACATCGGCAAAAATAAGAGAGAATTTGCCTTTTCACTCTACTACGGCCTCAGCATCATCGAAGGGATTGTCATTGGCCTGCTGCTCACGCAAATTTTAGAGGTTTCCAATAATAACTGGAGGATCATTTTCCTTATCTGTTCCCTCCTCAGCCTCTCAAGCGTCTTCCTTCAGCTGAGGATTAAAGTCTCAGAAGAAAAAAATGCTAAAATACTTCCTCCGCAAAAAGATTTTATCCTCACCCCCCTCCGAGAGAGCTTCCAGCTCCTAAAAACAAGAAAAGATTTCGCAGTGTTTCAATGGGGGTACATGATTGGGGGCTTTGCGCTCATGATCATCTCCCCTGTCCGCTCGATCTTTGTCGCTGATCAGCTTCCCGTGACCATCGCAGACGTCGCTCTTGCCAAATCTGTGTTTGTTGGCCTTGGGATGGCAGGATCTTCCCTCGTCTGGAGAAAAGCCCTTGAGCTCTATGGTATTCACAAACTCATCGTTTGGATCCTGGTGGGCTTTGGCCTCTTCCCCCTCATGCTGCTCTTTTCTGCCACGCATGTCGCCTGGTTTTATTTTGCACATCTACTTTATGGAATCACACAAGGCGGAAGCCATCTGCTATGGCACCTTTCCGGCCCCATTTTTGCAGGTGAGCAGAACAGCACGCCATTTACGACAGTAAACATCTTGATGGTCGGCCTTCGAGGCTTAATCGGACCTGTGCTGGGAGGATTTCTCTGCGACTCTTTAGGGCCCATGCCCGTCTTGTTTTTCGGATCTTGCATAGCTCTGACGGGAGCATGGGCGATGAACCATAAGAAAATGCGGCAATATCACGAGCTCAAACTTTCTTGAGCGAATAAGAAAGCGCTATCATCGATCATCTTATCCGTCATCTCTTTCATAGATTGATTGAAGTTTTGGAACGCAGCCTTCTTATCCACCCTAATCTCTTTAAAAAAGAGGCCAGCGGCTTCCGCTGCTTTAAGCGCTGTGTTGGCTCCCATTCCCTGGAAAAAGCTCGCTGTTGCAGCAGCATCTCCCACTATAAGAGAGGATTTCTTCTGATTGGCAAAAGTGCATGCTTGCTGAAGATAGACATCGACATTTTCCCTAAAGGGCGCCTTATTTTCTCCGATATCTTGTGCTTCCTTGCTCCATCCATGCGCTTGCAGTGTTCTTTGCAAGTCTTCCTTGGAAGCAGAATGGGGAAATTGCCCAAATGTAACACTGACCCCAGGCACTTTGATCCTTCTCAAAAACCCATCTTCGATGGAAATGGGAGGCGAAATATCGCATTCTAGGGAAGGATCATCCGGGTATCGCGCTATCACAAAGGCGCCTTTTCCATGGCCTAATTCGTTCACTTGAATGCCTAAAGCATCTCGAACTTTGCTATGGGCTCCATCAGCTGCTACTAAAATGTCATAGCTAAGCGCAACCTTGCCTTTGCCACAGATCTCAATCAGCGCTTTTTGTGGCGACTTTAACCCTTGAAATTCCCCATAGATTTTTTCCACACCCAAGGCCCGAACCCTTTGTTCCAGCTGTTCTTCCAACTGGTTAAGGGAAATAATACCAATGCTCGTTCCATCGCCCATATCCACTGTTTTTATGGGAGAGGTGTCGATTTCCCACTTCCGTAATAATTTAAGGGAGGAATCGAGTAAAAAATGCGTTTGGGTTCTTGTATACGATTCTCGTTTTTCAACGATTGTCACTTGGCATCCACTGTTCTTAGCTTCGATGGCTGTAGCAAGGCCCGAGGGCCCTGCGCCTATGATCACTACAGAAAGAGGGCGTGTTTTTTCTTTATCTTTTGCAAATAACGACATACTGAAAAATGGGGTAATTAAATGGATTGCTATTTTAAAGGAATGTAAATCTTAGTGATTCGTTCTTCATCAGGGATGGCATCCCAAGGGTTCAAAAGTTCGCAAAACTGGCTTGCATCCGCGAGTTCTTCTTGCGCTGTGGGATACCACAGCCGAAAAATGTCCTCTAAGGCTCGTTCAATTTCACTATAGGGTCCTCGGTGGGTAAAAACTGCACAGCGCCCCCCGGGAATGCTTCTTTGCCCAACTTCACCTTGCGGGCAAGTAGCCTCTTTCAGGGCAACACATGCATCAAAACGGCATTTGGATCTTTCCACTGTATGTGGATCATCAAGACCCATGCAGTAATATGCATTGATTTTCTCTTTGGTGATTTTTTTATCCTCGAGGAATTGGACAAGAACCTGGAATGCAATTGTGGGAGTCTCTTTATAGTCTCCCACTTTGCGGACAAATAATATGGTTTCTGCTTTACGATTTATATATTCTGGTTTAAGCATAGCTTTTTCGTTGGCATTAGGGGTTGTTCGTCTCATGATTGATTGCATCAGAGGCTGCATCATTTTCCGGTATTGTCTCGGTGACTGCCCAAGGATTTGTTGGAACACTTTGGTAAAAGCAGAAGGATTCTCATATCCTAAATCCAAGGCAATTTCCGTAATGGGACTATCGGAGTATTGCAAACGCTCTTTCGCCCGCTGCAGGCGCAAACGTTTCACATACTCAGCCAGTGTTTCCCCCATGTAGGCGTGAAAAAGACGGTGGAAATAAAACGGAGATATGCTGGCTATTTTAGCCATTTTTTCCAGCGGCAGTTCTTCATCCAGATGCTCCTCGATGTAAACTAAAACCTTCAAAATGCGGCCGATGTGGTAGGCATATGTTGTTAAATCATCCATTCTTCCATTCTCTAATTAAATAATCACAAGTGTGATCATAATCTTGCCCTAACATTAAAAACTTTTCCGTTCTTGCTATTTTAACGTATTTTGAAGGCGATATCGAGCTTGAAAAAATCTCTTTATTGTTCTGTTTTGTTCCTATTGCAACAGAAGACCTTATGAAATAAGAATTTTATTGAGGTAAAAAAAAACCAATCTGCTAGGATTAATTTAACATTAAGGATGTCATTATGATGTTAAAAGAGTTCCCTTCGGAATCCGCCCTTTCTGCCACATGGAACTTGGAAATAGATGAACAGATCATCATCCATAATTGGCTAAAAAGAAGTTTTGACATTCTCTTTAGCACCTGCGCTTTGATTTTACTTTCCCCTGTTTTTGTCATTATTTCCCTTCTTGTTAAATTAAGCTCGCCTGGTCCTGTTTTTTATTGCTGTCTTCGCATTGGACGAAAAGGGCGCCTCTTCAAATTCTGGAAATTCCGTTCGATGCACAAAGATGCAGACCAAAGGCTGGAAGTGATGCTACAGAGCGATCCCAAACTCAAACAAGAATGGCAAAAGTACTTCAAATTGCGCAATGACCCAAGACTCACGCGCATAGGAAATTTTCTCCGGAGCACATCACTGGACGAACTCCCGCAATTTTGGAATGTGTTGCTCGGAGATTTAAGCATCGTAGGCCCTCGTCCCTACCTGCCAAGAGAAGCAGATCCTATCCGCGAAATTTTAGGCTCGAGGATGGAGAAGATGTTCTCCGTAAGACCTGGCCTCACAGGACTCTGGCAGACAGCAGGACGCAACTTTTTAACGTTTCGTCAAAGGGTTGAACTCGAAGTGAAATACGCCGATGTGCGCTCCTTTTTGGTAGATCTCAAACTGATCGCCAAAACGATTCCTATTTTATTCTTTCGCAAAGGTGCGTTCTAAGAGGGTTTTGTAAAATGCGACAAGTCCCCCTGCTTTTTCCTTTTTCTATCGCTTGTTTCTTCGCACTCTTTGGAACAGCATTATTTCCTCCTATCAAACTGCTCGCTTTTTCTCCTTTCCTTGCACTTCTCTACAACAAGGCTAATATTCAAAGATCGCTGTGGATCGCATCTCTTTGCGGACTTGTGATCGATGTACTCAGCTCTGAATTTCGCTTAGGGATCCATGCGCTCAATTACTGTCTCACAACATTTTTGCTCTACAAGCAAAAAAAACACTTCTTCGAAGACAAACCCCTGGCTCTTTGCCTCTTCACCCTTTTAATTAGCGTCGTCTCATCGATTGTCTTGCTTCTCTTGATCTCTATTTTTGACAAAGCGCTTCCCCTTTCCAAGGGCCTGCTCATTACAGACCTTGCGCTTATGCCGATCCTGGACACCGTCTACGCTTTTGTCTTTTTTTGCTGCCCGATGATGCTGTACCTGCACATCAAAAAAGTGGGCTGGAGAGCGTTTTACGCAAGGATAGTTGGGTATATTAAGTTACGAAAAAATACAGACACGATGGAATCATGACAAATATCGTTTTCTCCGAACTTTCTCTTTTTGCCATCGACATCGCAAAACAAGCCGGAAGCTTGCTGCGAACAGGTTTTGGTTCTCACTTTCAAATCACTGCCAAAGCCGGAAAACAAAACCTCGTCACCGAGTACGATCACGCTTCTGAAAAAATGATCGTCTCTGCAATATCCCACCATTTCCCCGACCACGGCCTTCTTGCGGAAGAAGGCACCGATAAAAAAGCAAACAGCTCAGTAACGTGGATTATCGATCCCTTAGATGGAACGGTTAATTTTGCACACGGCATCCCCGTCTTCAGCATCAGTATCGCAGCAGCCATGAATGGATCCATTGTTTCAGGCGTTGTCTACCAACCCATCACACAAGAATTATTTGTCGCTGAAAAAGGCAAAGGCGCTTTTCTTAATGAAAAGCCGATTGCTGTCTCACCCATTGCTGATATGGCATCATCGCTGATGGCAACGGGGTTTCCCTACGATGTCGATAAAGATCCCTTGCAGTGCGTTGAAAAGTTTGCGACAATGCAACTCAAAGGAGTGCCTATTCGAAGATTGGGCTCTGCAGCCCTCGACATGTCCTACGTGGCAGCAGGGCGCTTTGATGCATTTTGGGAAGTGGGCTTGCATCCATGGGATATGGCAGCAGGAAAACTCCTGGTTGAAGAAGCCGGCGGAAAGGTGAGCCATTGGGATGGCAGTACCCACAAGATCTTTGGGTATACCACAATGCTTGCCTCAAACGGACACCTGCATCCCGCAATGATCGAACACCTAAAGTAATGAGATAGGCTCACACAATGCATCTGATCGACGGAACAAAAATTGCAAAAGGGATTCAGGACCAAATTGCTCAAGCGATTTCCCATCTGACCCATCGCAAACCAGGCCTTGCCTTTGTCCTCGTGGGATCAAACCCCGCTTCCCAATCTTACATCCGCATGAAAAAAAAGCGTTGCAGCGAAGTTGGAATCCTCTCCTTTGACTGCGAGCTGCCCGATTCTATCACAGAGACGCAGCTGCTTGCTGAAATCGATAAGCTCAACAAAAATCCCGCTGTCGATGGGATCCTCGTCCAACTTCCCCTGCCCGAGCCCATCAACACTCTAAACATTGTTAGCAGCGTTGATCCTAGTAAAGATGTCGATGGGTTCCATCCCATCAACGTAGGCAAAATGCTCATTGGGGAAAATGATGGATTTTTACCATGCACCCCTCACGGAGTGCAGGTCCTACTCACCCAAGCTCAAATCCCCATCCACGGCAAACACGTTGTCATTGTCGGCAGAAGCAACATCGTTGGCAAACCGCTCGCTGCCATCCTCATGCAAAAAGCCCCTCATGCCAACGCCACAGTCACAATCGCCCACTCCCATTCTGAAAACTTAGCGGAGATCTGTAGATCTGCAGATATTCTTATTGCCGCTATGGGAAAACCCCAATTCATCAAAAAAGAAATGGTAAGAAAAGGAGCTGTCGTCGTCGATGTCGGCATCAACCGGATTAAAGGTCCAAGTGGTGAAGCAAGCATCGTGGGAGATGTCGACTTCGATCATGTCGCCCCGCTCTGCTCCCATATCACCCCGGTTCCCGGCGGTGTGGGACCTATGACGATTGCGATCCTGTTGTCAAATACTCTTTTGAGCTTTCAAAGACGATTATCATAAAAAAAACCATTGATATCTTTTTAAGAGGGAACAAGCTATTCTCTAGAGCATGAAGCAAACTATTTTTTTCGACTTAGGCAACGTCCTCATTTTTTTTGACCATCAAAAGATGTGCCGCCAGGTCGCTGACTACAGCGGTCTTGATTTGGAGATGGTTCAAGAAATCATGCACAAATACGGCGACGCTTATGAAAGGGGCGCTGTCAGCAGCCAAACCCTCTACGAAGAGATCTGCACTCTAGCGCAAAAAAAACTAGACTTTGCAACGCTTATGCACGCTCTCTCTGACATCTTTGAACCCAATCATGAAGTCATTAACATCTTTCAAGCGCTGAAAAGTAAAGGGCACCGCCTGTTTCTATTGTCTAATACCTGTGAAGCGCACTATGCCCATGCATTCTCTTTATTTCCCTTTCTTAAGGAGTTTGACGGACATGTGCTTTCTTACGAGGTAGGAGCGCGCAAGCCTGAAAAAAAAATTTACGAAAAAGCCCTTGAAATTGCAGGATGTCGAAATAGAGAATGCTTCTATACCGACGATATTCTCGACTATATCGAATCCGCTAGATCCATAGAGATAGATGCGGAACAATACACAACCCCCCAAGCCCTAAAAGAGCACCTCAGTGCTAGAAAAATTTTATAATTATTGATGCCCAAAAAAAAATCTCCAACAGCCCCCGTAAAAAAAACTACTAAAGTTTCACCTGCAAAAAAAACAGCTAAACGGAAGACTAGAAAAACCACTGCAGTCGCAAAAAAACCGAAAATTTCTGCTCTTCTAAAAGTTTTACCGCCACCTCTTATCAAAAAGCTTACAAAGCATAAAAAAGCACCCCCGCCAGTCCAAGAGTCTCTAAAACAAAAAAGGCTCATCGATAACCTCTCCAAAACACTTCTACAGTTCATTTCAGGAAAACGTTACGCGCCGATGACGCAGGCGGAGCTCTTTGAAAGGCTGCATATTCCTCCTCAGCTCATTTCCACCTGCTCTTCGATCATCACAGAGCTGCTTTCTTCTGGAGAAGTCCAGATCGAAAAAAACAAAATTCTCCTTGCTAAGGAAAAAGAAGAGATCGTCACCGGCTTGCTTCGCATGCACCCCAAAGGATTTGGATTTGTCATTCCTGATAATCCAGCAGATTGCCCTCAGGATATCTTTATTCCCAAACACCTCACTGATAATGCCGTCGACGGAGACCACGTAGAAGTCGTCATCAACCACGAGTCCCTTTCTGACAAAGGACCAGAAGGCAAAATCGTTGCCGTCACGAAAAGAGCCCGTAAACACCTTGCTGGAACCATTCGCCAAGTATCCGCAAATGGACAGATTTTGGCTTATGCGCCCTTGATGGGGATCTCCAAACCCGTTCTCGTCCTTCCTCCAGACGATACTTCTTTAAACGTGGGAGATAGAGTCATCCTGGATGTCAAAGAATGGGGGACAGAAAAAGAACACACACAGTGTGAATTTTCTCACCTGATCGGCAATATCGAAGATCCCTCTTGCGATGTTCCCGCAGCAGTAGAAGAATTTGATATCCGCTCTAGCTTTCCCAAGCCAGTCGTAGATCAAGCCAAGAAATATAGAAAAAAAGTCCCTGCAAAAGAACTTAAAAACAGACGAGACTTTTCCAAAGAAGAATGCTTTACCATCGATCCGGATACGGCCAAAGATTTTGACGATGCGCTCACAATTTCCAAAGACCGCAAAGGAAATTACCAGCTTGGCGTCCATATCGCCGATGTCGCTCACTACGTCCCTCCCGGAACACCTTTGGACATCGAAGCCCTAGCGCGCTGTAACTCTACCTACTTTCCCGGCACCTGCGTTCCGATGCTTCCTGAAGAATTATCGAATGAACTCTGTAGCTTAAAGCCTGACCAAATCCGACTGACAGTCTCTGTCGTAATGAACTTTGACAAGCAGGGAAACCTCACCAAACACGAAGTCGTCCGCTCTTACATCAAAAGCAAGAAAAGATTCACTTATTTCGAAGCTAAAGACGTGCTCGATGGCAAAAAAAGCCCCCACGCCAAAACTTTAAAACTCATGGTCGAACTCTGCCTTCTTCTCAAGAAAAAACGCTACGAACGAGGCAGCATCGATTTTGCTCTTCCCGAGCTTGTCGTTATGATCAATGCAAAAGGAGAGCCCGAAGGGCTGAAAAGAATCGAGTACGACATCACCCATCAACTCGTCGAAGAGTTTATGCTCAAGGCCAATGAAATGGTCGCCGTCGAACTCAACCAACGGGGTAAACGGCTTATCTACCGCGTTCATGAAACACCTCAAGAAGAAAATTTTCAGGATTTCTTGCAATTTGCACGCACGCTCGGATTCAAAGTCCCGCTCAAACCCACAAGCGCACAGCTGCAAGCCATTTTCGAAGAAGCCAAAAAAACTCCCTATTTTCAACAGCTATCCGTCGGATTTATCCGCAGCATGAAGCTTGCGCAATACTCCGCTGATAACGTGGGGCACTTTGGCCTTGGCCTTGAGCACTACTGCCATTTCACAAGCCCGATACGCCGCTATAGCGACCTGATCATTCAAAGGCTCCTCTTTGACGAAGAACCAAAAGACATCAACGTCGATAAAATTGCACTTCGCTGCTCAGAACAAGAAAGGGTTAGCTTCCGCGCAGAAATGAGCGTTAAGACCCTTAAAAAATTGCGCCTTCTCCACAGATACTTCCAAGAAGATCCCTACCGCAAGTACAACGCCGTTATCACCAAAATCAAACCCTTTGGCCTCTACTTCGAGCTCCAAGACCTCATGTTGGAGGGTTTCTTGCACATCTCCGAACTTGAGAATGATTACTTCGTCTATGATGAAAAGAGAAGTTTGCTTTTTGGCCGAAGTTCTGGGAAAATCCATAAATTGGGTGATACCATTCAAGTCAGCCTTTCGCATGTCGACTTAATCACCATCGAAAGCGGCTGGATCCTTAGCCCCAAAGAAGGGATGCAAGCGAGACGTCCCCATTATAAATCGAGGAGAAAGCGCTCATGAAAAAGCATTTTATTACCGGCCTTGTTATTCTGCTTCCCTTGGTCATCACCATCGCGGTCGTGATTTTTCTGGTCAATTTCCTCACTGAGCCCTTCACAGGCATGGTCTCCAGCATTTTGGCCCAGCTGCATATCGTGAATACAGGATTTCTTTTCCTTTCGCCAGAGCAGCTATTGAGCTATGGATCCAAGCTCATCATCCTCATCCTTCTGTTCTTAGTCACAGTGAGCATAGGCATCATCGCAAGATGGTTTTTCATCCATAGCCTGCTTAAGCTAGGAGACAAGATCCTGCATCGCATTCCTATCGTCAACACCGTCTACAAAACGACAAAAGACATCATCAATACCCTCTTCGTCTCCGACAAAAACACCTTTAAACAAGTCGTCATGGTTCCTTTTCCAAGAGCGGATGTTTTTGTCTTGGGATTAATAGCCAGAGAATCTCCTAGAGTCTGCTCTCAAGCCGTTGGGCAAGATCTCATCTCTGTCTTTGTTCCTACAACGCCAAACCCCACTACGGGCTTTTTGCTCATGTTTAGACAATCAGAACTCATTCCGATCGACATGAAGCCAGAAGACGCGATCAAATACATCGTCTCATGCGGGGTCATCGTTCCCGATGCCAAAAGCTCCAACGTCACAGCCGCCCACTCATGAAAAAATACTTTTTTACCGGATTCATCACGCTTCTTCCTTTGGCGCTCACATTCATCGTCGCCAGATGGTTATTCAACCTTTTCACAGCTCCCTTAGCGGGGGTTACAGAATCCCTCATCCTATACTATGAAAAATCACTCGGCTTAAGCCTATCCCACCACGACACCCTCGTCTCATTTATCAGCCAGGTTTTAGCTTTAATCCTCCTGATCGCTTTCATCTTTTTCTTAGGATTTTGCGGTCAAAAATTTTTAATCAACACCTTCCAAAAAATCCCCGAAAGACTTTTTGCCCACATCCCCCTAGTTCGCACCATCTTTCGCCTCAGTAAAGATGTCACCAAAGCCGTCTTTACCGAGAATAAAAAAACCTTTAAAGAAACCGTACTCATCCCCTTCCCCCACAATGATGCCTTGACCGTGGGATTCGTCACAGGAGAGACACCTAGTATTCTTAAAGAAGGCCTACCGCCTACAGACCTCGTAGTCTTTGTTCCCACAGCGCCCCACCCTATGTCGGGATATGTCCTTCTCACCCCTAAAAAGCTCGTCCGTCCAGTCGATGTCTCGACAGAAGACGCCTTTAAATTCCTAGTCTCTTGCGGGGTAATCCATCCTCACGAACCCCTTCCTACTGATGAGAAGAAAGGGCAATAAAAAACAGGATTGTTTTTTTTACCCCAAAACGTTATCATTTGCCTCTTAACAGGAGTTATCTATGGTTCGCATCAGTAAACAAGCAGAAAGACGCTCAGTTTCTTACCGAAGACCACAACCACCAAGCAAGAAAACAGGACCGAAAAAAGACGCTCTCCCTCAAGGATTTAAGCTCCATGCCAATGCCGTTGAAGGAGATCTCGCGCAAATGTCTTTCATCCCCAAAATTAAATAAAAATTGATAAGGATAGCCCATCATGTCCAGACACAACAGCTACGGCAAATCAAGCAAATCAGCTAAAAAACGCAACGTTCTCAAGCGCTTCGAACGCATCGACGTCTTAAGACGCCTCGGAAAATGGAAAGACGGCGAGAATACAAAAGTCACAGGACTCCCAAAGACACCTGTCACCCCCTAATTTGATTAAAATTTCCGTTTACAATACCCAACGAGATCTTCCTCTCTCATTCCCTCATATGAGAAAGGTGGTCTCGTTTTTGCTTAAAGAGCTTAAAATATCTACAGACGAAGTCATCCTTTATTTTGTTACTGAACGTAAAATCTGCCAGCTCCATAAAGATTTTTTTGACGATCCCTCCCCTACTGACTGTATCACCTTCCCCCTAGATCCTCATGATCAAAAAACCTCTTCCCACCATACTCTTGGCGAAGCCTTCATCTGCCCCAAAACAGCTATTGCCTGCGCAAAGCGCCTGAAGATCAATCCTTACGAAGAACTCTACCGCTACATCATCCACTGCCTCTTACATCTGATTGGTTTTACCGACATCGATCCTCTCGAAAGAAAAAAAATGAAACGCAAAGAAAATGCCTGCTTAAAAAATATACTCCTAAAATTTCCTTTGAGCCAAAACACCTCATCATTAAAATAAGCTTCAACAACCTACAGGATCTACTTGCTCACACCCTCAGGATACCTCGCCCTTATATTCCTCATCGGATCAAGCACTCTAACCGCTCTCTCCACAGCGCTTCACCGCAGAGGAAGACTACTTGCAGAAGAAGCTCTCAAACAAGAAAACTCCCCGTTTTTCTTCCGCTATTTTCTAAAAGCGTTTTTCGGAAAGCAAAAATGGGAAGGGCTGCTCTTTTCGCTTAGCTTTACAAAACATCTCCTTAGAATCGCCTACGTCCTGACCGCTTTCTTTTACCTCATCGGCCTCAACTTTTTCCAAAATGCGCTCAAACTCTCCACTTCGGGCAACCTCTTCGATGAAATGCTCATCCTCTCGATGACACTCATCATCATCGCCTCCTCTCTGCTTATCGACTTTATCTTCAGTCTCTTTGGCCAAATGAACTCCAGCGCGGCATTCCGCTACCTGTCCCCCCTTGCCTCCTTCTTCCTTCTCATCTGCGTTCCCCTCACAGCTCCCTTTTTTCGAGTTATGAAGTATTACCTTCCCAAATCGGAAAAAGACAAAAAAGGATCACCCACATTTAAAATCCGCGACAAAGTCTATGAGCTCCTCCAAGAAACAGAACTTGGAGCCTACCTCGACCCCACTGAACAAAAATTCATCCTCTCTGTCGTGTCCTTTAAAGAAAGAATCGCCCGCGAGGTCATGGTCCCCCGCATCAATGTCTTCAGCATGGCCGATGACACACCCGTTCACGAAGCCGCCCAACAATTCCTCTCTGAAGGCTACAGCAGAATTCCCGTCTATCACGACACCGTCGACAACATCATCGGCGTTCTCCTCTACAAAGACGTCCTCAAAGTGTACATCGAGCAATTTCACACCCCTCATGTTCTCAATACCCCCATCGGCAAACTCGTCAAACCCGTCCTCTACACTCCCGAGACAAAAAAACTCGCCCCCCTTCTCCAAGAGTTCCGCAGTAAACAAATCCACCTCGCCATCATCGTCGATGAATGGGGAGGCACTGAAGGAATCGTCACTATCGAAGACATCCTCGAAGAGCTCGTCGGAGAAATCGCCGATGAATACGACATCGGCCAGCAGGCCCTCTTCTCCGCCCTCCCTACCGGCGGATGGATCCTCGATGCCAAGATGTCGATCATTGACATCCAAGAAGAGCTCGGCGTCAATATCCCCCAAAGCCCCGAATACGACACCATCGGTGGCTACGTCTTCAACAAAGCCGGCACCATCCCCCTCAAAGGATGGAAGATCCACCACGACGACTTTGACCTCGAGGTCCTTAGCTCCAGCGAAAGGTCCGTGGATAAGGTGAAAGTGATTCCCCATATCAATCATAGTTAGAATTGCAGATCTAACCATCTAATACTTTAAAGGTTAAGTCTCTACACCCCTCTGACGTTCTTATCTTACTGATTATTAAATGGTTATAAACTTTAAATAGCCATAAAAATATATTTACTAAATACCTTAAAAAGAGTTATAATAATATTTATAACAACAAAACAAAAACAAATAAAAGAGGTAATATGTTTTACACATTTGCATACAATAATCACTTACCAAAAACCCTTGCAGAAACAACTCCCCTGCAGAATTCTAATGCTCCCCAGGAGCAAGAGATTGCACTAGACCCCCAATTGATTAGAAGGGTCTCTCAGATTGCCTTAGGCTGCCTGGGATTAATTGCTGGGATAGCAATGTTGGCAGCCATCCCGTATGTGGCAGGAGCTGTCCTATTAGGATTAGCGATAGCTGGTACCGTTCTAGCAATAGGTTCTTTTGGGGTAATTGGAGCATGTCCGGTGAAGACTTCTGAAGATAACCACAGCCTAGTCGCGGCCGAGCAAATAGAAGATACATTTAAAGTAAATTCTGAGACAGAACAGAAAGAACCTGTTTATACATTGCCAACTTTAACAAAAACATACAAAAGAATCTATGGAGAATCTGCTACATTAACAAATGTAACAGGCAGATTTGTTGAGGTTAGCGAAAAAGATAAGGCTATACTCTATGGAAGATGTACCCTACAAAAAGAAGAAAGCTTGGGCTCTGCTGTTTTCGAATGGGCCATAACAAACCTCTCGAACTTGATAACTCTCTGCTCAAATTCAACATTAGAAGAAGGCAAGCCTCCCCTACCTTATACTACCTTCTCCATTAGCCTTTCATAACACCCCTAACATAACGTCGGAAGCCCTACCTAAGGGCTTCCGACTTTTTTTTTATCCCGTTCATCCCCTTTTAGTCCCCTCATTTACCCTCCTTTTAACTCCCCTTGAAAAACAATCCCAAATGATGCAAACTGTCTATCTATTGCATATTTGGGGGAATCCATGCGCCGTTCCATTTGCTTCTGCGAATCTAGTTCTGCTCTTGCTGGAGATGTTTCCACGTGGAAATTCTCCTACACCACTGCAACTTCTCTACCCAAAGGAACTAGGCTCAAATTCGACCTAGCCTCGCGAGGCAGGGAGATCGATTGGGAACACCCAAGCGCTAACCCTAAGCAGAAGAAAAATATGATCTGGGCGGAGATCCCTGGCAATAAAACCCTCTCTGCCAAAGAAGTAGAAAAATCAGGTCAGGCCACTCCCTACTTTGAGTTTACCTTGCCCAGTGAGATTAAGGCGGGAGAAACCTTCTCGATCTTCATGGGAACCCCAGAAAAAGACAAAGAAGAAATCAAATCAAAAGGCAACCGCTGCCAAACGTCGGTCCAAAGAAGACGCCCCTTTTACCTCTACATCGATCCCAAAGGCAAAGGCGATTATCGCGAACCGGAGATTTTTACAATCGATGTCCGAGGTAATCTCCTGAAAAACATGCGCATCATCGCTCCCTCTCTTGTCGCAAAAAATAAACGCTTTGATGTGATCATCCGTTTTGAGGACATCTTTGGGAATTTGACAAATAACGCTCCGGAAGGAACCCTTGTCGAGGTTTCCTATGAGAATCTTCGCGAGAACCTTAACTGGAAGCTTTTTGTCCCTGAGACGGGATTTATCAACGTTCCTAACCTTTATTTCAACGAAGCCGGCATTTATAAAATCCAACTCCGGAACCTCAAAACCAACGATCTTTATTTCTCCGCTCCCATCAAATGCTTTCCTGAAACAGAAAAAAGCATCTACTGGGGACTGCTGCACTGTGAATCAGAAAAAGTCGACTCGATCGAGAACATCGAGGCTTGCCTGCGCTATTTCCGCGACGATAAAAATAACCAGTTCTTTGCGACATCTTCTTTTGAGAGCGCAGAAGAAACCCCGAATGACGCATGGAAAGCGATCTCTGCCCAAGTTGCAGAATTTAACGAAGACTTCCGTTTCACCTCCTTTCTGGGCCTGCAATGGTTTAATGACTCAGCTGAAGAAGGACTGCGCCATATTATCTATTCCAAGGACAATAAGCCGATCCTGCGCAAAAAGGACATGAAGACAAACACTCTCAAAAAAATTTACAAAAGCCATACCCCCAAAGACCTCATCTCCATCCCCTCTTTCACTATGGCCAAAGGATTTGGAACAACGTTCTCTGATTTCGATCCCGATTTTGAACGCGTTGTCGAAATTTACAATTCCTGGGGCTCTTCTGAATGCCCAGCCAAAGAGGGAAATTTACGCCCCATTACCGCCGAAGGGAAAAATGGTATAGCAGAAAATGAAAAAGGCTCTATACGCAAAGCTCTCAATAACAATCTTCGGTTTGGATTTGTTGCTGGCGGATTGGACGACCGTGATCTCTACAATGAGTGCTATGAAAGCGACCAAGTCCAGTACTCTCCCGGCCTGACAGCCATCCTTGCTATCGAGCAAACGCGCGAAGCTCTTTTCCAAGCCCTTATCAATCGCTCTTGCTATGCTACCACCGGAAAGAGAATGGTCCTCGGTTTCTTTATCGCAGGATCCTCCATGGGAACCGAGCTGAACACCAAAGCAAAACCAGGCCTTGGCTTCAATCGCCACATCACCGGTTTTGTCGCAGGAACAACTCCGATCAAAGAGATCTCATTCATTCGCAATGGAAAGCCTTTCAAAACGATTCATCCTAAAGAATCCCATTACGAATTTGCAATCGATGATACAGAGCTCCTTTCCAAAATTAGCCTGCCTTCTTCCGATCCCGAGAAACCCCCATTCACCTATTACTACATGCGAGTTGTCCAAGAAGATGGCCATATTGGATGGACCTCTCCGATTTGGATCGACTTAGTCGAATCTGCTCCTGTTGCTACCAACGGTAAGAAAATTAAAAAAGCAGCACCTTCCAAACCTTAAAACTTCCACCAAAAAAACACAAAGCCGCAAAGTGAATAACTTTGCGGCTTTGTGTTTTTCATTTTTTCCAGACTGGACAATGACTTTTGGAAGAACCCAATATCCCGTGAAAGCGATTCCGAGCTAATAGCCAAAATCCAGTTAAATCGCCAGGCACAAAAAAAACTGCATGGGTTTTAAAGCCCATGCAGTCAATTTCACACAGCAATTGCTGACAGATTACGCTGCCAAATTCGCTGCTGCTTGGAGAACCACATCAGACAGAAGATGGTCTCTAACCATGACATCACCAAACTGATCTCCATGATTGGTGTTATTGTAAGAAGCTTGATTACCGTTCTCTGCATAAATTTCACCTTTGAGTGTATTTTGCATGTCAACAGACAGTTTTCCGAAGAATGCTTTTGCAACTTGAACATAAAAGTTACTGTTTGGAGTTCCATTTGTAGCTGCACATGCCTCAAGCGCCGTAGAAAAAGCTTTCCATTTTGCTTTCTGGTCTGCAATAGCCACAAAGTGATCTACAGCACCATTAATGGTGTTCCTTCTGGTTTGTCCACCAATAGTTGCCGCTGCTGTAAAAGCTTGATTAATCTGACTGCAATGATCCAGATCCACTTGAGGGATCGCATTGCCACCCTGTTGGTTGGTATTCCCTTGATTTTGTTGCGTTGCGCTTGCACAGCACATTCCGCAAGTTAACTTATTAAGAATCCAACGTACACACTCCCATGCCGCATTGAATGCGTTAGTGACCATAGTGCACATCGATGAGAAACAACCAGTATCCGCTGGTTGCTGAGCTGCAGATGTCATTGTATCTGGAGTTCCACTTACGCCTTGGGCGCCAGAAGGCTGTTGTGTTTGTGGTTGTGGTTGCTGTGTGTTTGCTGTTCTGTTATTGGGATTCAAGTTTGTTGGTGCTGACATAAGGACTGAACCTCCTTTAAAGGTTGTTGAAAACTGTAAACATCCTTTCTTTCGGATGTTTTTTTGAAAAACATTTTAGATGTTAATGTTAAGGAGATATTAAGAAAAGAAAAAACCAAAAAAATTTTCAAGATACTTACAATCAATGACTTGCAAATTAAATTTACACGTCGAGACAAAAAATTATTCTCGTAAAAATCGCATTTTAGCAGGGGAAATTCAAAAAAATAAGCCCTCCGAACCTAATTTTCACTATGTAGAGGAAGCGCACAACTCCCTCTATAGACGAGAAATCTAGTAAAGACGCATACTTACGCCTTCACTTAAGGCACCTCAAAGGAAGAAAACTTATGAGAATTATCCTAGGCTCCCAATCTCCCAGGCGCAAAGAAATCTTGGGCTATTTCTCACTGCCATTTGATCAAATTCCTTCCTCTTTTGATGAAGAGACCGTTAGCTTTCAAGGCGATCCTGTGTCTTATGCGACAGAACTCTCTAGTAAAAAAGCGCAGTCGCTTGCTGAGAAATACCCCTCTGATTTGATCATCTCAGCAGATACCGTGGTTTTCTTTGAAGGTGCGATTTACAACAAACCCAAAGATCAAGAGGAAGCCTTTTCCATGCTAAAAAAGTTCTCGGGAAAATGGCAGCAAGTTTTCACTGCGCATACAGTGCAAAAAGGAGATCTGGCTTATAGCGGTTTTGAGGAGACGAAAATTCTATTCAATCCATTGACAGATGAACAGATCCGCCTCTATCACGGTTGCTTTCCCAATCTCGATAAGGCGGGCGCCTACGC
This sequence comes from Chlamydiota bacterium, assembly GCA_023269355.1. Lineage (GTDB taxonomy): Bacteria > Chlamydiota > Chlamydiia > Chlamydiales > Rhabdochlamydiaceae > CAJCIW01. The sequence goes on from JAHFTO010000015.1 coordinate 38,687, forward strand.
CATTCAACATGCAGGCAGCATCCTCGTTTCTAGAATCGAAGGATGTTACTACAATGTGATGGGCCTTTCCGTTAATACGCTGAATAAATTGCTTAAGCAATTCGGCCTTGATCTCTGGTCAACTTTAACCACCAAATGAAGACTCCAATGCAAAAAACATTCCAACTACTTTTAGGATCGCTACTTTGTTTTTCCCCTGCATTTGGAGGAGATGTCCTTGCAGAAGCGCCTGCCGAAGAAAAGCGCGCAGAAAAAGAAAACAAACCCAACAAACTGCATATCCTCTACCTTCTCCAAACCAGAGAGTTTAACCGCGCCATTGATCTCTACCAAAATTATCGTGAAGAGCTTGGCAGGCATGACTTTGAAGTTCTGCAGCAGATGGGACTCATCATCTTAGAGCAAGGAGCTAGAAGCCAAGATCCCGCTACTCAACTCACAAGCATCTTCGGATCCCATATCGCTGGAATCGCTGCTTCTGTAGATATTTTAGAATCGGGAATCACAAGCAGCCAGCCCCAAACACAAATTGCAGCCATTCATTACCTCGGCCAGCTTCAAGACGACCGCTGTGAAGAGCTTTTAACAAAGGCGATGTCCTCCGATTATTTTTTCACTCGGATGGAAGCAGCGCAGCAACTCGCTTTCCGCAAAGCACCCGCAGCTGTGGGACAGATTGAATCATTGATGTACAAGATTCCTCCTCAGATGCGGTTTTTCTTTCCTCAGTTTTTTGCTCTCATTGGCACAGCGGATGCGATTTCTTTACTCAAAGGGATGATGGACGATCCTTTTCACATGACGCGCATTGAAGCGATTTTAAGCGCTGCGCGTTTTGGAAGAGACGATCTTTTGCCGATGATTCGATCGCGTGCAACCCACTTAAATGTCGCTGAGCAAGAAGCTTGCGCAACCGCAATTGGCGATCTCAAAGACTCCAAATCCCTTCCCATTCTTAAAAAGCTGTCCCAGTCTCCATCGAGCAATGTCAAACTCGCTGCAAGGAATGCTCTCTATACCCTCGGCGATGATGCTTCCAAAGAAGAAATCATAGCGCTTGCCAAAGAACGTAATCTTTTTGCTATCACTCTGCTTGGAGAAATTCAAGGATCGGAAGAAGCTCTCCTTCCTCTCATCAAAGACCCTGATTTGCAAGTGCGATTCAACGCCGTCTTTGCTCTGCTAAAACACAATGATCCTAGAGTCGCGCACGCTTTATTTGAATTTTTAATTCGCGATTCCAGAGATTTAGGGTTTCAACCCCAGTATTCCGTGGGCAATTCTCTCATGTCCTGGAAAGTCATCCCTTCGGCCCAGCAGCATCAAATGGAACTTCAAGGGGACCTCATGACTTTGTCTCTTAACGTCAGAGAATACCTCCTTCGAGAATGCCTGGAGCTGAATCCCGAGACGTTTCTTGAAATTGCAAGTGTTCTTTTCGACACGCGCCAAACCGATCTCATCCCTCTTTTGATCTCGCTGATTCAAAACCTGCAAACTCCAGAAGCGATAGAGCTTCTCTCGCATAAAGCGCAAACTGCAGGCGCCCCGCTCACCCGCACTTATTGCAACCTCGCCCTCTTAAGGCTCAAAAAAGGAGAGCAGTACAAAACAGCCATTAAAAATTGGATTTCCGCAAAAAAGACTACAGAGATGATCCGCTTCCGCCCTATGCTCCCTTGGAATACGCGCCTTGCTGAAAAATCCAGTCCCTTTGAACTCACACCCGAGGAACACTCCCGATTGCTCATTGAATGCTACCAAACCATCGCCATGGAGCACGACGATCAGAGCATCGACACGATTCTCGAAGGGCTTAAAAGCGGCCATAGCAATAACCGATCGGTCCTTGCAGGACTTCTTATCCAGGCAATCCAGTAATTTGAATTTTATAAAATTTCAAACCTTGGAGAATATTGCCGAGTTTTCTATTCTGGAGCATTAGTTTTGGAAATAGGCTGTCGCTGATATGCATCCATTTCTTCTCTCAGTCATGTTCGCATCGGCTCCCTCCATCTTACCGCCGGAGGTCTGCCAAGGCGAGCTCTATGAAAACCAAGACCGTTTAGATGAAATCCCCTGGGATGGGGATTCCTCCTATACGGACGATGTCGATTTGGACGTGCCTGGAGATCCTCCTCCGGGATTTGGAGAGCCCCTGCCTAAAACACCACCGCATTCTCCCAGCCTCCAGGAACTTGTCATCGATCTGAAAAACCCTGTTTTTTCACACGGTGTGATCACCACAGAAGAAGGAGGCGTCGTCTCTGGCCCTGGCATCCGGATCCAAGCCCAAAAAATCGAATACACCAACAAGATCGAAAATGGGATCCGTATTCAAAAGATCGTAGCTGAGGGCGATTTGATGATGGAATACTCCGAACGAGCTTTCGTCGGATCCCGCCTCGAATACGACTTTGTCTCCAGAACAGGAGTCCTGACCGAAGGGAAGACCTTCGTCGATATCTGGTTCTTAGGAGGGGACATCGTTGAGCTGAAAGCTGATGGCTCCTATTTCATCAGCAACGCCTTTATCACCACATGTGAAGATCAAGAAAACACTTGGGAAATCAACGCCAAAACGGTCAAAATCACCGAAGATAAATTGCTCTCTGCAAAAAACATCCGCTTTCGGTTTTTTAAAGTCCCCCTCTTCTGGCTACCCGCTTTCAAAAGCAACCTGAAAGCCTTTTCAGATCCTCCCATTCGCTACAAGATCATTTGGGACAAGGGTCTAGGTCCCAGGGTCACCATGCGCTACCGCGTTTACTCCTGGAACGATCTCAACGTCTTTTTCCGATTGGATTACCGCATTAAGCGAGGTTTTGGGGGCGCGCTGGAATCGGAGTATTTTTCTCCTGATAAGGCGACGACTTTTGTCACCAGAAATTATGGAGCTAAGGACAAGACATTCCCTGACGAAAAAGGCCCTAATCGTTATCGCCTGCAAGGGCTTTTCCACACGCAGAGCAAAGATGAAAAAACACAGGTGCACCTCACTTGGGATAAATTGAGCGACACCCGAATGGTGAGCGATTTTAAAAGCGATGATTTTGAGATCAATACAGAAAAAAGAACACGCTTGCTCCTCACACATCAATTAAATAGCGCCTTTTTGAATGTCAGCGTGCAACCCAGGGCCAATCGCTTCGACAGCATCGACCAGCAGCTCCCGCGTTTTGCATGCGGCATCCGTCCTTTCCAATTAGGAAATTCAGGAATCATCTCCAACAATTACGTAAGTGCAGGATATCTCGACTACGTCTATGCCAATGATTTGCGCCATCAATTCCATCTTCTTCACCTTAAATCCTCCACAAAAGCAGCCCGTTTAGAGACCAGAAATGAGCTCTACCGGCCATTTCACCTGGGAGATTTCACCATAACTCCAAGCGTTGGTGCCGTGGGGATTTTTTACAGCAACAACCCTGCTCATCATCCCATATCTCAAGGTATTTTTACCTATGGGCTGTCCGGCCAGACGCGTTTATTTAGAAGTTATTCCAAATTCAGACACATGACAGAGCCCTATTTTGAGTTCCAGGGGCTTACCTCTCCAACAGCAGCTCTCAGCCATCATTATTACTTTGATCTCTACGATGGCTATGATCAATTGAACCAGCTGAAAGTGGGCTGGAGGAATTCTTTTTTCACTTATAAGCAGTCTAGCTTTCTACCAACGATCACTACAGACCTTTACACACTTGCCTTCTTCGGTGAGAGAGCTTTTGCGACACTCATTCCCAAAACCTATTTCTCTGTCGCTTGGAACCGCCCCTCTTATGTCGTTCGCAGTGGTATCGCTTGGAATAACGAAGAGCATTTATGGGATTACGCCAATGTCTCTACAGATATTACCCTTAGCGAAGACATCGCCTTTGGCCTTGAGCTCCGCCACCGCAGCAAATACGACTGGAGAAAAGCAGACCACACCAACTTCCTTGTAGATATCGCACGCCCCATCCCAGAACTGCTCGCCTCGCCTCTTTCCGATGGGCGCGATACGCTACTCTCTCGATTTTTCATCCGCTTGGCTCCGAAATGGACTTGTCAAATCCAATCCAAACATGGATGGGGTCGACGGCATGAGCCTCGCTACAGCGCTGGTAAAATCGACCTCATTACGATGCTCAGTTGCAGCTGGCGCTTAAGACTGTCCTATGAAAGAATGCCCAATGACAACCGTTTTTCAACTTCGATCTTTTTAGTAAAATAGGAGGAACTATGATTTTTTTTCCTAAAGAAGTCTTAGCTAACATCTTTTTCTCACTTCCTGATCAACAATTGCTGAAACTCAGAGAAACGTGCTCTGCATTCCAAAACAGCATTGACCAAACACTACCGCTACAGACGCGCATTGCCAACTTTTATCTATTCAAAAATCAATATCATGCCAACATCCCCTTGGACAGAATTAAATATGGCATTTTCAATGGGGACTTGGCTGTTGAAATTGAGAAAGATCATTATCTCTTGTGTTTCTTGGACAAATTGACCCGGGTCCTCCCTTCCGTTAAGCATCTGATTTTAAACGAATGTGAAAGCAGTACCATCAAGACATTTTTCGGTCACCTTAAAGACTCTAAATTAAAGACACTGGTCCTATCCAAATGTTTATTAGATGAATCCTGCATTACAGCTCTGAAAGAACTGACCCAGGAAAAAATAGGTCATGTTTTTTTGTGTGATCCAAAATGGGATACGGATTGCGACTTATCCGATCTTCGCCAATCGGATAAAATAATTGAGGTTCCTTTAGAGCAAGCCTCTCTTTATCACATTAAGAACATGGAAACCCAATCAATGTCAACCGCACTTGCAAGCTTTAAGGGACTAGTAAGCGAATATAAATCCGTCGATGAAATCCTAGAAGCATTTGATTCCTTAGGCAAAATCACCCAACTGTCCATTGTCACAAGCATTTGGTATAAAGCATTTGTCATTGAAGACAAACGCAATGGAGTTGAACCTATCGATGCCATTTATCGCCAGGTTCGCGAATATATCAAAAAACATCCCGACCGACCCGTTATTTTGACAGCTGCAAGAGTGGCGTCGCTTACCTGAATGACTAACACCTCTTAAGGGCAACATAGCGCCTTAAGTATCAATAGAATAGAGATCTTATATAGGGTGTTGCAAGGGACTTAAGATGAATGCTCTCCAGCATATTTCTTCTTCATTTCTCGGAGAATAGGATCGATTTTATTACGCGTATGGGTACTTACGCGATCAATGAACAGAACCCCATTGATGTGGTCATTTTCATGCATGCGGACTCTGGCATTGTATCCTTCAACGACCTCTGTGAACCAGTTGCCCTCTAAATCCATCGCTTCAACTGTGATACGATCGGGACGATCGATCTCTAAACGCAATCCAGGCAGAGACAAACATCCTTCTGTATCCGTAACGATGCTCTCGCTTGGTTCAGAAAGCTTGGGGTTGATGTACACCTTAGGCTCCGATAGGGTCCACCTACCTTCTTCTGCGGGGATATACTCGCGAAGGATAAACATACGGATGGCCCTGCCAATCTGCGGCGCAGCAAGCCCAGCTCCATCGTTTTTATCCATGGTTTCGATCATATCTTTTGCAAGCTGACGGATCTCTTCTGTGATCTCTGTAATCGGCTCGCAACGCTTGCGCAAAATCGGATGCGCGTAGTGGTAGATCTTAAGCAACATAGTTAATCGTTATACTGTTCAATGGTAGTAGGCATTAAACGACTGCTGCTGCGCCCCATCGCACTCGTCCATAGGGAAAGAATAAGACAGCCAGCGACGAAAATCACAGCCAAATAAGCTGTGAATTTCTTCAAGACATCGGCCGTTGAAGTACCAAAAACGGAATCACCAGGATCGCCGCCAAAAGAAGCGCCAAGGCCCATGCTTTTGCTTTCCTGGATCAAGATCACAATACAAAGAAGAGCAGAGAGCACTAGGAAAAAAAATAAAACGAGATAAAAAATAAACGTCATCGAAGTACCTTCAGTAATTTATAATTTGTGCAAATGATGCCGGATCCAGAGCAGCTCCCCCCACAAGAACGCCATCAATGTCATTTTGCTGCATCAATGAAGAAATATTATCCGGCTTTACTGAGCCTCCGTAGATAATAGACATCTTTGCCGCACACTCTTTTCCAAAACGCTTTTCCAGCCACTGTCGAATAAAGCCGTGAGCAGCCTGAGCAACATCACAGGTGGCGGTTTTTCCAGTCCCGATGGCCCATACGGGCTCATAAGCAATGACAATTTTAGAGGCTGTTTCCACAGAAATTTCTTGCAGACACTCTTCCAGCTGAAGTTCCAGCACCTTTTCATGCTCCCCGCATTCCCGATGAGAGAGGTGCTCCCCCACGCACAAAATAGGGATCAAGCCCTCCTGCAAAGCGCTGAGGAGCTTGCTGTGAATAAAGCTATTTGTCTCAGAAAAATACTGCCGCCTCTCGGAGTGGCCAAGGATGACAAACGCAGCACCGCTGCTTTTTAACATCCGACCTGAAATCTCTCCTGTAAACGCCCCATCCTTTTGATCATGCATATTCTGAGCACCGATGCAAATAGAGGTTCCCTGCGAAGCCTTAACAGCGCCTTCGATCGAAGTAAAAGGCACAGCTAAAAAAACGTTGCGCTCTTTAGACGAGATCATGGGACTCAAAGCGGCTATAAAAGCCTGAGCTTCCACGGTCGTCTTGTACATTTTCCAATTGCCAGCAATCAGAGGGATTCTGTTCATCAAGCTTCTCTTTTATCTGCTAAAAGATGTATTATCATAGCTGAAGCTATCCATCCAAGCAAGAAGTATATGGACCAAATTCTCACAGTCTCTGCACTCACCTCAGAAATCAAAAAAAGACTAGAGCCTCATTTTGCTTCCATCCAGGTCAAAGGGGAAATCAGCAACTTTAAGGAACAGGCTTCCGGGCATCTCTATTTTACCCTCAAAGACCAAGAGGCTCAAATCTCCGCTGTCTTATTTCGAGGCAATGCCCGGGATCTCAGCCGTCCCCTAAAAAATGGCGACCAAGTCATCGTTCAAGGCGAAATCAGTGTCTACCCTCCGCGAGGGTATTACCAGATCATTGTGCGCAAACTCAGTTACGTCGGCGTCGGCCAGCTCTTGATGCAACTCCATGAGCTCAAACTCAAGCTCGGCTCTCTCGGATGGTTTGAAAAAGGCCGTAAAAAACCCCTGCCCAAATTCCCCAAAGTGATCGGGGTGGTGACCTCTGCCACAGGATCTGTGATCCAAGACATTTTGCACATTTTGAGCCGAAGATTTTCGGGCTTTCACCTCATCCTTAATCCCGTCAAAGTGCAAGGCGAAGGGGCAGCAGAAGAGATCGCAAAAGCCATCGAACAGTTCAATCGCTATAATCTTGCCGACGTCCTCATCGTTGGAAGAGGCGGCGGCAGCTTAGAGGATCTTTGGGCCTTTAACGAAGAAAAAGTCGCCTCTGCGATCTATCATTCCAAAATTCCCGTCATCTCAGCTGTGGGACATGAAACCGACTTTTGCATTGCTGATTTTGTGGCTGACGTCCGCGCCCCTACCCCATCTGCCGCCGCAGAAATTGCAACTTCTGAAACAGCTCAGCAGCTCCAGTTCCTCAAACAATCTGCAGTCCGCCTTAAAGAGATCCTTCTCACAAGATTGAGACACCACAGAAAACAGCTAGAAAATCTCTGCCGCCATCCCCACCTCGCTTCTCCCCTCACTATCATCGAGCCGCATCTTCAAAGAATCGATGACTTGCGCTCCGATTTAAACCTTGCTGTAAAGCGCAACCTCTCGGAAAAAGCGCTCCAGCTCGCCTCTTTAAAAAAACAAACTATCCTCCTAAAACCAAGCAGCCAGATCGGAGTCTTGAAACAAAAACTAGAACCCTTCCGCAAACAACTCGACCAGCGCCTGCGGGAGTCTATACAGCAGAAGAAACAAAAACTCTGCCAGCTCGTTTCCCATCTCAAAGGGATCGACCCAAAAAACCTTTTAACAAAAGGGTACTGCATCCTCTTCCAGGAAAAAAATGATTCGGTTATCCTCTCTACTTCAGAACTAGCCTTAGAGGACAGAGTCCGGCTCAAGCTCCACGACGGCAAGGCCCTATTAACAGTTAGCGAGATTTTAAAATGACAACAGACCTATCCTTTGAGGCTGCATATGCCCGCTTGGAAGAAATTTTAGAAAAGATGAACTCGGGAAAAGTGTCCCTAGAAGACTCTTTGAAACTCTACGAAGAAGCAGATCGGCTGATTACCTCCTGCAGCAAACGCCTCACTGAAGCGGAGAAAAAAATCGAGATCCTCGTCAAAACAAAAGATGCAGAACTTCAGCTCGATGAACAAGGCCGCCCACAAACTCAGCCCTTTGTCGCAGCAGCAACTGCTCCCTTGAATCGCAACATGGGCGCTCTATGATCATCGCCCTTTTTCCCAATATCAGCCAAAAGCAATCTAAAAACATCGCGCTTGGCATCGTGGAATTTTTCTCTAATCAAGGAATCACCGTTGTTGCGGAAGAAGAAGATGCAAAACTCATCAATGCAGCATCTATCTCTAGTGTAGATCCGAAAAAAATCGATTTTTTGATTTCCATGGGTGGAGATGGAACAATGCTGAGGCTTGTTCACAAATATGAACACCTCAATGCCCCCATGCTTGGCATTAATCTTGGCCACCTAGGATTCATGGCCGATGTGCCGATCACCGATATCTATCCCAGCCTGCAGGATCTGATCAATGGCGCCTATACAATCCACGAGCGCGTCATCATCAAAGGCGAAACACTGCACAATGATCACTGCTTTGCCATCAATGACTTCGTCGTCCATAGAGGCAAAAACCCCAGCCTAGTTGAAATTGCCATCCACGTCGACGGTATGTACCTCAACACCTTTGAAGCCGATGGCATCATCATCGCCACCCCCAATGGCTCCACAGCTTATTCTCTTGCAGCCGGCGGCCCCATCATCAGTCCCAACATCGATGCCCTCGTCCTCACCCCTATTTCTCCTCACACCATCTCCAATCGCCCCATCGTCTTAGCGACCAATCAAGAGATCCAAATTCAATACTTGAGCGATTACGAACCCATCGAGATCCGAGCGGATGGTATGTCCCATCACGAAATCAAAACAGGCGATGTCTTCCGCATCACGCGCTATGCAAAGAACTTTAGGTTAGTCAGTTTGCACAGAAGGGACTACTATTCCACACTGCGCACAAAACTCGGCTGGTCAGGAAAATTGAGATAATATAGCGCATCCAGTTCACATGCTATATCGATTCATTTCCAAAAATGAAAATGTTGTTTCGTGGGCCCATCTCCGAAAATTGCTCCACGGCTCTTTGGAAATTTGCCATACCCTTTTTAAGCTGCTCGACCATCTCAGCAATCGAGTAATAACCCGCAGCAAATTTGGAAGGCTGGTCCAAAATAGCTGGGCAAAAGCCGTTTTCCATGAGCAGTTTTGGGAGCATTGCCCATAGCACCGTTCTTCCATTGCCATCCGGGAATACGTGGAAAATATTGATTGCGCGGCATAATTTAGCAATTGCTGCTAACTTTTGATCGTCATTCTCAGCCCTTTCCATACTTACATAGTACTGTTCAAAGAGGCGATTGATGATCATGCGCACTTGAGGTTCATCATTTTTATCGCAGAAATTACTGCAAATGCGGCCTGGTTTTTCAGGAGATTCAGTTCTATACGTGCTCAAATAATCTCCTACGTTGCGCAAAGGAGTGTTTATTTCGTCGCGTCTGCAATAAAGAACGCCTTCTTTTTCTAACTCATCCAAAGTCTCTTGTGGCACTTGACGTGCATCAAATCCATAGCCCCAACCCGGCCCATAACCTTTCTGAAGGAGTTCAGTCATCCTGCGGCTTTTATACACGTTGTCAACACAAAGGTCGTGCAACACACACAATTTAAGAGCATCGAGTATTTCCCCTAAGGTGTCCCCAATGAAATCCAAAACCTTGCACATCGCAACATAATAACCCGGTTCATTATCAAAAAGTTTAGGGCTGACGATAGGTATCGGCTCAACACTATCCCATTTTGGGCGATCAATAAACATAATATGCCTTTCACCTAAGGGGATCCCTCCGATGAGGTGTTCGAATTGCTGACGGCTTTGTTGTGCCCTTTCAAAAGGTTGAATATCGATAATTTTAGCGCATAGCGAAGACGCTAAAATTGCTTCTGGCAATGGCTGTGCTTCTTCCTGCTGCCCAGCAACACAAACACAATTAAACAAACCTCTCACAATATTCATAATTAAAAACTCGTAATTAACTGTTATTATAATTATTTATTATAATATAAATTTAAGTTAATTTCAAACTAAAGATTAATTAATTAAAAAATAGAAAGCGATCAGGATTTTATTTTTAAGATACTTAGATTCAAATAGTTAAAAAAGAAGAGTAGAACTAGAGGCTTTCCGTGTTATACTGCGCCCGCTTAGGTTTTGTGAATTTTGGCTCTGCGAGACGCAGCCAAATTGATCCGAATGAGGAAGACCATACCCGGGTAGGGTAGGCTGACGAGGAGGATCGATTTGACAAAGTCGCAGCCAGCCAAAATTCGCAAAACCTAAGCGGGCGCAGTATAAGCCGTCTGAACGACAGATTTTGGAAATTGAGGGTGTTTTGAGAAGGGAGCCAATAAGACCCTAAACCAAGCCGTATAGCGCTCAGGATGCTTCTCAACATCTTGAAGAAGGGCATCCGTATCGATCCACTTCCATGCCCCTACCTCCTCAGCATTGAGGTTTGGCTCTGCGTTAAACCTGCCTACGAAAATATGATCATACTCATGCTCGGCAAGACCGCCGCCTAAATCCACGTTGTACGTAAAAACAAAGGCCTTTTCTAAATCGCACTCGATCCCCATCTCTTCCCATAGCCGCCTTTTGGCTGCATCCATAACGGCCTCCTGAGGCCTGGGGTGGGTGCAACAGCTATTGCTCCAAAGACCCCCAGAATGGTACTTCGTCAGGGCTCTTTGCTGCACGAGCATCTGCCTCTGGTCATTAAACAAAAAGACGGAAATCGCTCGATGCAACTGACCCTTTAGGTGCGCAGACATTTTTTCAGCCACCCCGATCTCGTTGTCAGATTCATCGACGAGAATGACCATTTCTTCAGATTGTGAACCAAGCATCGAAAAAAGCTCCTTGTTTCCAAAAATTATACCCTTTCATTTCATAAGCGAAAATGGAAAAATTTTGCAGCTTGTAAATGATTATTTTTAAATCCCATTCCCTTGCAAAATTCTTAAGGCATCTCTAAAATGGCCAGATTCAACTAGCAACAAGTACTCATGCTCAAAAAACTCCTGTTCCCCGTTAAACGTAATGAATGGCTGATCTTCGGGCTGATGCTCTTTATCGTCTGCCTGATCAATATCAACTTTAGCGTTCTGCGCAGCATGAGAAACGCCCTCGTCGTCGCGGATACCGGTGGTAGCGCTGCCTTCATTCCCTACTTCGAGCTATTTGGCACCTTCCCCGCCTCTATTCTTCTCACCTGGACACTGTCCCGCCTCATGCGCCGTTTTTCTTTGCGCTCTATCTTTTCGATCACAATGCTCTTTTTCCTCTCCTTCTTTGTGATCTTTGCCTTTTGGATCTATCCCCACCGAGAAGCTATCCAGATTCTTCTAGAGACCAAACTTGGAGTACTTTTCGGCCTTACCCGGTTCAAAGTTGTCTTTACCCACTGGCCCGATATGGTCTTCTATATCATGTCTGAGCTGTGGAAAGTCGCTCTGCTGTCTGTGATCTTCTGGGGTTTCCTCAACCAAAAACTCTCTTTAGAACAGGCTAAACGCTTTTACCCTCCCCTGCTCCTTGGAACCAGTATTGGAACCATTTTGGCTGGCCCCATCACTGTGTTTTGCACATCGCTTTTCTCATGGAATTATTTTCCTCTCTCTTCCCAGCGCTGGCAACATTCGCTTTATCTTCTCACAGCTTGTCTCATTTTCTGCGGCCTTATCACCCTCTTCTCATTCCGATCGCTCTTTAAAAGACTCCGTCAGCAAGCCCCAAGCTCTGAAGAAAGCAGCACGCCTACTGAACTTGCACCTAAAAAAGAACCTTTCTCAAAACGCCTCCTCTCCCTTTCTTCCAGCGTGCGCTATTTGACAAAATCTCCTTACCTCTGCTCCCTTCTTCTCATCGTCATCGCGGAATACATCTGCTATGCTCTTGGAGAACTGATCTTTCTAGAAACCCTTAAAAGCCGCTACCCTACTCCCTCTGAATACTGCCAATACATGGGCTCTCTTTCCTTTTGGATGGGGATTATGACTGCTTTTAGCGCTCTATTTCTCACACCCTATCTTCTCCAAACCTACCGATGGAGCCGAACCGTTCTCATCACTCCCATTCTCATGGTAGTGATTACTTTTGCATTCTTCTTCTCGATTTATTTGGGGAAAATTGGCATGTTTACAGTCTTCTCTCCCATTGCAGTCGCCATTGTTTTAGGCAGCATTCACTTCTGCATTGGCCGAGCCGCCAAATACACCATCTTTGATGCGATCAAAGAACTTGCCTTCATTCCCCTATCTCAAGAAGCGCAAATGAAAGGCAAGCTGATCATTGACGGCATTGGATCACGTCTCGGCAGAGGAACTTCCTCTCTTTTAAGCATCGTCCTCTTCCTCATCATGGGCGGTCCCGGAGAAAGCGCCATCTTCGCAGGAATCCTCGCCATCACCTTTGCAGCGATTATGATCCCCGCTGGCAGATTCATCGGCTACGAGATGGAAAAAACAAGTCCCGGGCCTGTCTCTGCGCCAGCTGTAGAAACTCCTTAGAGACGTTAAGAAAGTGTTTGAGAGCTAAGGCTCGGTACAATCTGAAGTTCAACTTCAGATTGTACGGAACTTAAATTAGGTGACCTTGCAAAAGGCACTCAAAACCTCAGCAGCTTTTTGAAGGTTTTCTTTTTTGACCAAAAGGTAGTCCGTATCAAAAGTCGAAATCGCAAAGATACTGATCTTTGCCTCTGCGAGCGGTTTGGCCAAAGAATAAAGAACCCCTGTCATTCCAAAATCTAAAGGCCCCTCCACTTTAAAACCTCTCCATCCCTTTTCCACTTTGACTCCCTCGGGAACATCCTCTTCCAAGCAAACAACCGATAATTCATCGCGGGTTCTTGTGATGGAAAAAAAGTCAGACCCTTTCATTCCCCAGTTAGGAATAGCAGCCGATGCCTCAAGACGAACAACAGCTAAAGTCATAGGCATTACGGAAAGATGTAACATAGATTTTCTCCTCTAGTTAAGTGCTCCTATTTTAACCCAAGCAGTAAAACCTTGCACGCATTATAGACTTGCCATCTGACCATTAAAATTATAAATTAAACTGCAACATTCAACGTCTCTCTACAAAGAGGTCATTTATGCGCAGCCAAGCAATCCTATCCACAGCTCTTATGCTTGTTTTTTCCTCTGCCTCCTGTGATGACAAATACACCTTGAAAAATGACCTCCCTCCTCGATTTGAGTGGGACAATAACGATGGGTATTGCGGAGAGGTCAGTCTGATCAGCGCAGGTCTTTATTACGGCCAGTACATTTCTCAGTACGATGTGCGAGCGCTAATCAGCAGAGGCGCACCACAAAATAAATGCCAGCTCCTCGTCGGCATCAATGATCATCTTGCCATATCCAAGCTGCACTTGAATTCTATCACTTGGAACACAGTTGCAGAACAAGACACCGATCAATTTGTTGCATGGATCAAGCAAATGGTTGTTAAAGGCTATCCTGTCTCCATCGGGGTTTACATGAATCAATACCGCTTCAACGGTGATACAAATCCTCATGCCGGCGATCCCGATTACGATCACATCGTCCCCGTCATTGAAGTTGCGTCCAACTCCCCTCTCACCAATCCCCATTACTTCAGCGATGACATTATCTATTTTAGTGACAATGGCCTTTGGGGTAAATCGAGCCATCCCCCTTATTTTTTTCAATATGGAGCGGATGATTTTCAAGCGACAAGAGTCGAAGCGAATGCCAAAGATGGAAATATCTACTCCCTACCCAATACAGCGAGCAACTATGGAACAGCGATCACAGGCATCGTGGACCTAA
>JAHFTO010000016.1 GCA_023269355.1 Chlamydiota bacterium
GATCCTGCAAAACGGGCAGCTGAAATAATGTATGATGAGCGATGCCCGAGTATTCTGGATAAAGCTTGCGAAGGCCAGGAAGAAAACGGGCAGCATGTGCAAAATAGGGAGGATGATTTTCATTGCTAGGATTGTATAGACCGCCATTATTAGCATCTAAAAATTCCACTGGATTTAAAAAAATTGTATCAGAGTCCAAGATCAAAACATTGGAAGAAATGTTGGGTATCACTAAGGGTGCGTAGAACTTTAATAATTGCTGGAAATACCAGCCTACTCTAGATCGATCCCCATTATATTTTCTGATCGCCTTTCTTTTCCCTTTTAGCAAATGCAGTTCTACGTCATCCTTGTTAAAAGGAAACGCTGCTTCATCAAACCATTCTGCCAGATCTGTCATGGGGCGAGAAGACACCACGATCACACGCCTCACTTGAGAACAATTCGATTTGATGCCTTGGATGCATAGGTCTAGTGTGAGCAAATCTTTATCTGTAGAAGGGATCACGACATCAATAGGTTCATTAGCAAATGGATAATGTTTTAAAGCTGCAGAAAGGTGAGTTCCAAAGAGTAAGGAACAAAAATAGAAGAATAGAAGAATCAATTGAGACATAGATCACCTCGATTTAAAAATGAATTTGACATCTAGGGATTTTTCTTTTTATCATTATTTCTAGGCAATCTTTTTCTTGCACAATTAATGGAAATTCTTCGAAAATGGAGGAAGACGTTTAAGAGGGTGTTGAAAAATTAAGCTTCAGTCGATTTTCGGGTTCTTTTGAGCCGCTTTTCGACTTCTTTTTCGGGGGATTATATTAACTTGCGTATATTATCCCCCGAAAAAGAATCGAAAATCGGCCAAAATAATTCCGAAAATCGACGAAGCCTTAGTTCTTCAACACCCTCTAAGAACCTACCTCTAACCGATGAGAAATTATGACGGTATTAGAAGCTACCAAGAAAAGATTTGTTCCTGTCAGTGTTTTCCAACTTTTTTCCATCGGACTGGGACCTTCCAGTTCCCATACCGTGGGACCCATGCGGGCGGCTCGGCTTTTCGCAGTTGAGCTGGAGTCACAAGGGCATTTGCCTCATGTCGCCTCTGTAACGATCGAATTGTTCGGATCCCTTGCCATGACGGGGAAGGGGCATGCCACAGATATCGCAGTGTTATTAGGTATGGAGGGAGATTCTCCCGAAGGAATCGACCCCAACAGTGTTCCTGAGCGAGTCTCTAGAATAGAAAACGAAGGCACTTTAAACATCCTTGGTAGCCATGAAATCTCTTTTATCATCGATGAACACCTTCTCTTCCATAAAGGAAAACGCTTTACATTTCATTCCAACGCCATGCGTTTTAAAGCCTTGGATTCTAAGGGAGATCAATTACATTCCGACATTTATTATTCCGTGGGTGGAGGGTTTGTCGTGCCTCAAGAAGAAGCGCTCGAGCCATCGTTTACAAGTTCTGTGGATGAAACGATCCCTTTCCCTTTTCAAACATGCGATGAGCTCATGGAGCATTGCCGGCGCCATCAGATGACTGTTGCTCAAATTGTACTGGAAAATGAGAAAACCTGGAGAACGGAGCAGCAGATCAAAGAAGGTATTCTTCGTATCTGGCAAGTGATGAAAGATTGCGTCGCCAGAGGACTTCAGCAAGAAGGGATTTTGCCTGGAGGACTCAATGTCAAACGCAGAGCCAAGGAGATGTACGACACTCTGTTAAAAGGGGGAGATGAACTTCAAGACCCTTCAGAAATTTTTGACTGGGTCAGCTTATTCGCTTTAGCCGTCAACGAAGAAAATGCAGCTGGAGGAAGAGTTGTGACAGCACCCACTAATGGTGCCGCTGGAATTATCCCTGCTGTTTTGCACTATTACCAAAAATTCATCCCATCTTTTAGTGAAGAGGGTGTAGTGACATTTTTCCTGACTGCTGCGGCTATTGGGATTTTATATAAAGAAGGAGCTTCCCTTTCTGCTGCGGAAATGGGGTGTCAGGGAGAAGTAGGCGTTGCCACCTCCATGGCCGCAGGAGCGCTCACTGCCGCTCTTAGCGGATCCAATGAACAAATAGAAAATGCTGCGGAAATTGGAATGGAGCATAATCTTGGACTGACTTGCGATCCAATCGCTGGACTTGTTCAAATTCCCTGTATCGAAAGAAATGCAATGGGTGCTATTAAAGCGATCAATGCTATGCGACTTGCGATGCACAATGACGGAGACCACCGCGTGTCTCTTGATGAAGTCATTGAGGCGATGCGGCAGACTGGCGAAGATATGCAGTCCAAATACAAAGAGACATCTGAAGGAGGGCTTGCTCTTTCTGTCTCTGTTAATTTACCTGAGTGCTGATGATTCAAACCGCTCTTCAAAAAGCAAGGCAAACCTATCTTCCTGTTTTGCCATCTGTATTAAGAGATATCCTCAACGCGCGCTGTATCCGCAGTGAGGAAAAAGCCTCCGTAGATCCAAAGATCCAAACCCTTTTCCCTTTGACATCGACTCAGCCACTTATCCGCGTAGAAAAAGGGAGCAAACGAAACAGTAGAGCGCTTCAAATCGGAGTCGTTTTTTCCGGCGGACAGGCGCCAGGCGGACATAACGTTATCACGGGAATCTGTGATGCGATGCAATCCTTGAATCCTAAGTCCAAGTTATTCGGTTTTCTCGATGGACCAGGCGGTATTGTCGCAGGCAAATGCAAAGAACTAACCAAAGAAACCCTCGATGATTATCGCAATCAGGGGGGATTCGACCTGATTGGTTCCGGCAGGACAAAAATTGAAACCGACGATCAACTTAAAGCCTCTCTTGAGACAGTTAAAAAGATGCAACTCGATGGTTTGATCATCATCGGTGGAGATGATTCCAATACCAATGCTGCAATTCTTGCCGAATATTTTCTCAAAAATGGCTCTTCCACAAAAGTGATCGGCGTCCCTAAAACCATCGACGGCGACCTTCAAAATGCATATGCCGCCATTCCCTTTGGGTTTGATACCGCTTGCAAAATCTATTCCGAGATCATTGGCAATATAGCGCGCGATGTGGCTTCTGCCAAGAGGTATTTCCACTTTATTAAACTCATGGGAAGATCTGCTTCCCACATTGTTTTAGAATGTGCGCTTTCCACCCATCCCAACATGGCTATTATTGGAGAAGAGGTGGCAGCGCAAAAGCAAACGCTTAAAAGTATTGTCGATTCCATTACAGATCTTGTGTGCAAACGCGCTGAAATAGGCAAGAATTATGGCGTGATCCTCATTCCCGAAGGGTTGATCGAAATCATTCCTGAATGCGGCCTTCTTATTAAAGAACTGAACCAAATTCTAGCTGAAGCTCCTTCCACTCCAGCAGCATCCATTCCAGACAAACTCACCCCTCCTTCTCGCGATTTATTTTCTTCCTTTTCGGAAACAATTCAAGCGCAACTCCTTTTAAATCGCGATCCCCATGGCAATGTTCAATTATCGATGATTGAAACAGAAACCCTACTCATGTCCCTCGTTGGTAAGGAAGTAGAAGCTCGTGTCAAAAGCGGCGCCACTAAAGCCAAATTTAGTCCACTTCGCCACTTTCTTGGATATGAAGCAAGAGCTGGATATCCCTCTAACTTTGATTGCAACTATTGCTATGCCTTGGGCTTTGCAGCGACATTGCTCATCGATGAAGGTGTCACCGGGTATATGGCTTGCATTTCTAATCTGGCCAAATCTCTCCAAGACTGGGAAGCTGTAGGTGTTCCATTAGCTTCTCTGATGAAGATGGAGACTCGCAAAGGAAAAGAGAAGCCCGTGATCGAAAAGACTCTTGTCGATTTGAAGGGAAAGTCATTTGCTCATTTTGTGAAACACCGTGGGGACTGGAGTCTTCAAGATGACTATCTCTATCCCGGTCCCATTCAGTTCTTTGGCGACGCGGCTTCGACAGAGCGCATTCCGCTGACGCTTTCTGGAGCCCTGTGAAATCCCTCGCTGATTTTTTTGCATTGCCTTGGCTTTTCTTCAAGGTGAAGGTCTTCCTTTTTAAAGAAGCCAAACGCGTGCGCTGTGAGTTCCCTGGATTTGTTCCCTATGAAAAGGCTTTTCATCAAGCTTACCGCTTTTGCAATCCTTTTCACATCTGCAAACAGTTCCTAAAGCAAAAAGGGGAGAAGCAAATCGATGCCTACGGAGAAACTCCATTGCCCGTCTTTCATCAAATAGCTTGTGAGTGCTCATTGCAGAAAGACGACGTTGTCATAGAAATGGGCTGCGGAAGAGGCAGAGGCGCTATTTTCTTAAGCCATCTCATTGGCTGCAGGGTGATCGGCATTGATTGGGTGCCCCTCTTTATCGAGAAAGCAAACTCCATTGTCGACAATCAACTGCCAGCATCTTTTCGCTGCGAAGCGATGCAAGAAGCCGATCTATCTGAGGCTACCGTCATTTATTTATACGGCACATGTCTTGAAGATAGGGAAATTGATCTTTTGGCGCGGCGCTTTGAATCTCTGCCCAGTTCTGTAAAAATAGTGACCGTCAGCTATCCTTTAAGCGATTACAGCCCTCACTTTAAGACGCTTAAGCAATTCATTGCCTCATTCCCATGGGGAGAGGCTGAGATTTATGTGAATATAACCACCTCAGCTTCTTAATATTGCATAAACAGTGCGATTGACCTAGATTTATTTTCTAACTTATTTAACATCAAATACTAACGAATAAATATTGTTAATTTTTGTTTAAAATTAATTAAAGATTAAATAAAATAAATATAGAGGCGTAAAGCATTTAATCATATTAAGGAGGTAATCATGCCTATAGATCCTATTCAGTCCAATCCCATCGTTCACCAATCCACTCAAGAACCCGTGGCTAACCTTGCCAATAGCGGCGGTACGACGATACAAGATCTGATTAACTATGTACAAGGGATGCTCATGTACTTCCCTTATGGTGCACCTGAACATGCAGAGTGGCTATGTATCCTACAAGACTTGAAGAACGTACAGAACTATTTGGAGCATCCCGGACAACCTTTTCCAGATCCTACCAAGTTTAGTTGGGAAGCAGGGCGATTAAAGGAGCTTGGTCTACTCAAGAGATTAGAAGTAGAGGCGCTCAATGGACAAATTAAAAAGTTAGAAGAACAGCTCGCAAAAAATCCCAGTTTGGAAACACTAGACAAAATCCAAGCTTTGGAAAATAAGGTGTACCTAATACTTTGCAGTTTTTAAAGCAGACCTTTCATTTCCGCTTGCAGGAGTGCATAGGTGAGGAAAGAGTCTCTGCAATTGACCTTGACGATCTCCCCATTAATGGGGAGTTCGATGAAGCCGCGCTCAAACCCCTGTTTGAGCTCGTCTTTTGTAAATGCTGGATTTTGAAAGATCGCTTTGGAGTATTTTCTCCAACTTTTCCCCGAGTGGCTTACTTCGCCGCATAGAATCGGAACAAGGCCCATTATCGTCCCGGTATCTGGCGCAAGGGTTCCTAATTGGGTTAATTTGGAGATTTGATATCCCGTTTCATCTTTGAGTTCCCGTGCTGCAGCTTTTTCCAGGGATTCTCCTGCTTTTTTCTGGCCGCGGGGAAGTTCAATCTCCCAACTGCGTGTTGCATGTCTATAGTTGATATTGACCACGACTTTTTTACTAGCAAGAAGCGGAAGGATTGCCACTCTAGGAGAGCCACTGAGACCGCTTTTCCACATCAGCCTGTCATAAGTCCCATAAACGCCTGAGGGGAAAATGACCGCATCTCGGAGCCACATCCAGTAGTTATCTTCTGCGACAACTCCTACAGAGCTCCATTTTTCGGCGTCATTCTCCTCTGTCCCATTGGAAATGAGGCGCAATCGCACTTGGTTTTCAATTTTGCGGATCTGTTCGGGATTCGTTGTGATCTCGATTTCTCCTTGCTTCCATTTTCCAAGAGGGCCAAAAGTATCGGGATGGTCTTTAAAGAGTTCGAGATAACGAAGAAGAGAGGGGGTTTGCAAGGGAATGATAGAGGTCTTAAGGGGCTCTGCACCATTTTCAGCAAAGCAGCTAAAAGGGGAAAAAAACAGATAAGCAAAAAATAAAGAAATAGAATGGCATTTTTTTAGCATTTAAAAGACCCCTTATAAAGATATAAGGATTCCAAATATGCCTCTTCAACAAATTTTACGCAAGATTACTGAATTTATCTGAATGGTTGGGGGAAAGTACTAGACTGCTACGCTAGCTTTTTACATCTCGCACTTTCCCCTTTTCCATTTGAGAAGTATTGCTTGGATAAGAAATTACCTTACATAAATCGTCGAAAACCCAAGAATGCGCATATATTGGTTTGAATTGCAATATCTCTTAATTCACATATCGTTGATGAATTAAGGTAATCAGAAACATTATTATGAGTTTCTTTGAAAGAATCGATATCCTTCAAAAGTAGAACCTTTCGATAGTAATTTTCTTCTTGAAAAAAATATGTGTCCAAAGTCGGTATTGAATCAAAAGGGTAGCCTTGATGGGACGGATTTTTTAGGACACGAGCTGGACGCTCGTGAAAGATGCTGTATTTAAAGTTAAAGGGACCGTTAACGATAGACATGTCACCACGGTTAAATTTGCCGGTATTAAACACTACCCAGCAGGTGTGAGCGACTTTCTGCTCCCTGCTGGATTTTTTAATATTATCCAAACTTATGTTGAATTCTTGGAACAAACGGCGTAAGTCCTCCAAGCTACAGTCTTGGGGGATTGCTAAGACAGTGATATGTTCATCTTCATCTTTACCCGAAAGAAATTCACTAAAGCATTTAAGCGTTCCAAGGTTATTTAGATTTGGAGCTATAACGCTTGAAGGAGGGGTGCAAGTATCGGTATAGGAGTTATAAATCTGATTCAAGCATATACAAAGATCGTATAAAGCAGGGGAAAGCATTGAGTCATCTAGTCCTCGTGCGAATCGAATATTGGCTAGTGTGTCATGAACAACAAAGAGAGCTCGGAACTTCTCACAAGAAGATCTTGTGTCTTGAGCAATGAGAGTTTTAACACAGGCTTCAAATTTCTCTCGGTCGGTAACCCCGTCTTGTGCGAGAAGCTTATTAAGTTCGTTTGGGATAGGGCTATTGTAATTTGTGATTAGAAGATTGATGAGGTCGTCTATTGTCAGATCTGGACAGTCACTTTGCATGATGATGAGATATTCAATAATCATGTATTCTGCTGTACGTAATCCCTCTTCGATTAATTCCTCTACGCCGATAATAGAGACCCAAGGTAGTTGTTTTAGATCTACGCTTCCTATCCATGATTTAGCCACCTCATAGCTGTTCTTATTTAAATATGCCAATGCTAGGCATTCTCTAACGTCACCGTTATAGAGGCACTCTTTAAAAATGATCGGAATGAGATCCCAAACTAATCTTTGATTGTGTTCGACCAGCTTTATTTGGGTATCGCTTTTGAGATTCTTTCTATGGACTGATTCCTCAGGGAGACCGGCCTTGAATTCGAAAGATTCTTTTGATTCTATCTTCTTGGATCGTCCATTAGAAGACTTAGAGAATTCATCAGTGGGTCTATTTTGTTGGAAAGACTGACTGAATAGCTGGTAATTTTGTACGTTGCTTGTTTCCGAAATAGCTGACATATTAACCTCTTTTGTTTATTTTACAATTAATTGTTTCTATATCTAAATATTATAATTAACATAACAAATGATAGTAAAGGGTTAATTTCTTTTTTTGTGGTGTTAATGTCTTTAATAATTGGTGCTCAGTTATTTGTGTAAATAAAGAAAAGGCAGTCAAATGCTGATTTATTAAGCTTTATGACTCAAGGTTAGTAATTAAAATTTAATTTTACACACGGATGTTGAGATAAAATTTATTATATTTTCAATAATCCATAGATTAGAAGCTTTATCTGTTTAATATGCTGTGATGTAATCGGGCCATTCCTTGGGAACGCCCATATTGATTTCTCTCAGAGCCGCTTGTCTTTGCTTATACTCTTGCATAGTGATGATGGGAACCTCCCATCCAGCCCAACGACGAACATCTTGTGTCATTTGCTTTTGAGAATATGAATAGTTAGGATTCCAGATGACACAGGATAAGGAATCTTGGGTGACCGGAATTCCTTCGCCGAATCCTGCCCATTGCCTATTTGAAAACCAGTGAAAGGATGTGATCGGAGCGCTTTTGCGCTCAATAGTTCGATTAAAAGCTAAAATACAATTGCCAAATGTGATCTCAGGTTCTGTAGATACAAAAGCTCCACGGTAGGCTTGTTCATGACGCACTTCTACTTGTTGTGTCTGCAAGATTCCCTTGAGCCCTGATCGGCTTGTGGCGTGGTAATAGAAAGCAGGCGATGTACCGCTGGACCGACTCCAGATATTGCCGATGCGTTGGTCTACTTCCTCAGGAGAGAGCCATTCTACCCTACCAGCTGTAAGACTCGGTTGATAGACTAAGTCAGCAAGTCCTTCTCGGACTCTTTGAAAATGGGGCACTTGAGAGTGGTTGAAGATTTGCACGAAGAAATCCTTCTCTTGAAGAGTGCTTTGCTCCCAATAACTTTTTAGTTCTACAAAAGGTGGGGATTGTTGTTCAGAGAGGACGTCCTTTACTAATAGGATGATTTCTTTAGGGGCATCGGGATAAGAGCTCTCAATCGTTTTGAAGATTTGAAAGAGTTGAACTTGGGAGTGCAATTGATTTGCGCGAACCATCGCCATGAGGAGGTGGCTACATCCTTCAAGGGTGTTGCCCTTTTTAAATTCTTGATGGGAGTAGTAAAGACCGATGAGGGTTTGTAGAGCAAAAGAGGCAATAGCAAGTTCTAAACCGCCATGTGTAGCTACAGCTAAGTAGAGGGCGTTGTTGATGATCTTTGCGCAGCATTCTGTTGCTTTTTGATAATTCCCTTTTTGTAGGTGATTTAGAAGAGATGCTGTTTCAATGAAAATGTCATGACCTGTAGAAAGCAGCATTCCTGCTGGATGGGCAAAGATTGTGCCAGCAAGAGAGGCGATGCTAATGCTTGTCTGAAAAAGCTGAAAGGCAATAGCCCTAGTTTCCCCTTGATGAATAGCAGTCACTAACTGAGATCCTTCTGTCAGGGAACGTGTTGTGCCCATTGCTAGCGAAATAGGAAGGCTTAATGGTCTATACAAACTAAAGAAGGGTAAAGAGGCGAGAGCGACTCGTTTGCAGGTTTGTGACCCTTTTGGTTCTTTTTCGTTTGTTTTTATGTCATTTGTGTATTCGCGATGATAATAGATGGGTTCTTGAAATTTGCAAACATCTTTAATTGACATAACTTTCTCAAATTAAGTTAATTCGTGTAATTATATCAATTAAAATGGAAAAAATAACACTAAAAACTGTGTTTTGTTGATTTAATATATTTATTTATAATTATTTGAGTGTGATTATAATGACAATAAATTAATTGTTCGTCTTTTTAGTGATAACAATCTGATGTCATTGTAAATTTATTTTATTTATGTAATCCGTTGATTAGTAGTTGTATCTGACTGTTTTATTAAATAGGTGTATTTATCAATTAATTGACAACTGGTATATTAAGGATTGGAGAGGGGGCAGAACCTCCACTCTTTCGATGAGGCTCACGACACAGCCAGTAGCTCACCGTGCCCGCACGGTGCACCAGCAGCCTTGTTTTTGACAGGGCTTTATACCCCGAGAGGGGTATAGCTTCCATAGGAGTTCGAAAGATCTAACCTATGTAAGCATAAAGGATGTTGCCTTGTGCAACATCCTTAAAAGAAGGTTTGTCCTTAAAGCGGTTCCTACTTATCCCTGTGGGCGGTCATGTGTACTGCTTGGGTAGGATCCATGCGAAGGAGTTCTCAAGGTACCAAGCCCTCTCAGAGAGGGCAAAGACGATAGGCCTTGTGTTATTCACAGCCTTTCATCTGCAAGCTTGAGAAAACAAACTTTCTTGACCTTCCCTCTGTATTATCCTTGCGAAGGTAAGGAAATAAACTCGGGGGGAGGGTTTTTTTATTTTTTCTGTAATTTTTCCCTAAGCTTGATGAAATAATCTAATCTTTTTGCCAGCTCCCTTTCAAATCCATATTCTTTGGGATGGTAGTATTCTTGCCTCCCTAACCCTTCAGGAAAATAATCCTGCCCTGAAAAGGCAAGCGGCGTGTCGTGATCGTATTGATACCCTTTGCCATAGCCCATTTCTTTCATAAGGGTGGTGGGAGCATTGAGAATGGTTTGAGGAGGGGAGAGGTGGGAGGATTTTTTTGCTTCTTCGCGTGCTGCGCCGTAAGCCGTATACAGAGAATTGCTTTTAGGGCTCAACGCAAGGTATACAACGGCCTGTGCGAGCGCAAGTTCACCTTCTGGGGATCCTAATTGGTCATAGGCCTTCCAAGCGTTAAGAGCTATATTCAAGGCTTGTGGATCGGCAAGTCCGATATCTTCCGAGGCCATGCGAACGATTCTTCTGCCGATGAATTGAGGGTCTTCTCCACCTTCGAGCATTCTCGCTAGCCAATAGAGCGCAGCGTCGGGATCAGATCCTCGTACTGATTTGTGCAATGCAGAGATTAAATTGTGGTGCCCTTCTGCATGTTTGTCGTAGAGGGCATTTCTGCGGTAGACGAGTTGCTGCAATCTGTTTTCATCGATAAGCTCGCCTGAGCTTGCTCCGTGGATGATATTTTCAATCATATTTAGAAGATGGCGGGCATCTCCTTGGGCGAAGGCGGTGAGATGGGTTCTTGCTGAAGGTGACAGGTTAAGCGGTTGAACCGCCTTTTCAAATTTTGTGACAATTTTATCCAGATCGGCAATCTCTAAAGGACGAACGGGAAGCACTCTAACACGAGAGAGCAAAGCATCATTGAGAGCAAATGAGGGATTTTCTGTGGTCGCACCAATTAGGATAATGGTTCCTTTTTCTAGAAAGGGGAGGAAAATATCCTGCTGGGCTTTGTTAAAGCGATGGATCTCATCGACAAAAAGGATAGCTTGTTGGGACAAAAGCGGGCGGTCTTCAATGTCTCCGATGATTTTTTTGAGGTCTGCGGCTCCACTGGACACGGCGCTAATAGTAATCAGACGCCCGTTGAACGCTTTAGCGTAGAGTCTAGCAAGTGTGGTTTTCCCGCAGCCAGGCGGGCCCCAAAGCAAGATAGAAAGGGGCCGCTGATTTTTCACGACGCCAAAGATAAATCCATCTTCGCCAAGGAGGTGGTCCTGGCCTACAATTTCATGCAAAGAAGTGGGACGTAATCTTTCTGCAAGCGGGATGGTCATGGCTAATCCTTTATTTCATGATTAGGAAGCGCCCAGTGCGGCTTGCGGAAAGCGTGGATGAAAAGGGGAATAGCACACATAACAACAAGCCCAGCGCCAAGTAAAAGAGCGTATACAGTGGTATTTCCTACCTTCATGTCCGCAGGTGGAACAAAGCAAAGGACAATGGCAAAACAAGAAGAAATAACACCCATGCTGCTAAATAACCAAATCCCTTTTTTCTGAAAAGGAACGCGGTAAGCTCTGGGAACGTGTGGTTTGGAGTAGCGGAGTTTGATCGCAGCGATGAACATCAAGATATACATGATTAAATAGCTTTGGGCGCTGAGCGCAGTCAGCATCCAAAATGCGCTGCTGATTTGCGGCATGTAGAGAAAGATGAGAGAGGTGACAGACATTAAGATCGCCTGAAAAAGCAGTAAGTTGGTGGGAACACCCCGTTTGTTGACCTTTTGAAAATAGGGAGGGAGGTTGCCGTGGACAGAAGTTGCATAGAGGCCTTGGACGGGACCGATGATCCATGAGTTGACCTCGGCAATTGCACCAATGATCAGCAAGACTGCCATCACGGGGAGGATCCATAATAGATTATAATACTGGAAGAAAGTCTTGAAAGCTTCCATGAGACCTGCAACCAAGTTGATCTCTGATTTGGGGATTACAAAAGCGATAGCAAGTGATCCGAGCATAAAAAGAACAAAGGTGATGATGGCGCCGAGGATGATCGCCTTGGGGTAATTCTTTTGAGGGGTTTTGACATCTCCAGCATAGCAGGCAGAGACCTCAAGACCTGCAAAGGCTAAAAAAAGCCCTGCTAAAAATACAAGGTTGTTTAAGGAGGAAAAAGAGGGGATGAGAGCTTCCCAGCTAATAGGTGTTTGGATGGGATTCCCTTTAACGAGCCAGCTCAATCCCAATAGAATGATAAAAGTGCCAGGGAGGATAGTGCCGATGATGACCCCAATACTGCTAAAATGGCCTGAGGTTTTAATCCCGAGGTAATTGAGTAGAGTCATCCCCCAAAAGCCTATTAGGATAACAGAAAGGACAAAAAACTTGTTATCAGCAAGCGCCGGAGAAATCAAATAGGAGAAGGTAACGGCGACAAATGACATGATCACAGGATACCAGGCGACATTATGGACCCATTGCATCCAAATCGCCATAAATCCCAGACGATCGCCAAGGCCCTCTCGCACCCAAATGTATATCCCGCCCGATTTTGGCCACCCTGTGGCAAGTTCTGCAGAAATCAAGGCGCAAGGGATTAAAAAGAACAAGGCGACGACAAAGAAAAAGAAAATAGCGCTGAGCCCGAATTCAGCAACAAGGGGGAGATTGCGCAAACTCGCCATCATGGAGATATTGACCATTGCCAATACGAAAATACTGATGACTCGTCTTGGTTTATCATTCGATAGTTGCATGGGGTTCCTATTTTATTCGGAGGTTAATTCATCCAGATGCTGTGACAGCCATTGGATGATCTGATACGATTCATAGATTGCCTGGCCATTGACGATCAGGCAGGGGACTTGCATTTTTCCACCGATGTCCTTGAGCTCAGCTTTCGCATTAGGGTCGTCAGCCAGGTCTTTCATGGGGACGACTTTATGAACACTTTTTAGATATTGTAAGACTCTTTGAGAAAAAGGACAGTACTTCGTGTAATAAAGCACGAGGACGTGTTCTTCAGAATCCGCGCATTGGACAAAGGTAGCAGGTAAGACAGCGTTCACTAGGTAGAAAGGGGAAAGCGTCAGCAGCAGTTTTAAGGCGCAATTCATCATCAAATTTGGTCTCCAAAATCCCCATTCTAAAGCACTTTTTCATCAAAAGCAAGGATGTTTCATTGAAGTTTAAGTAGAGAAAAAATATGATGAATTTTCGATTGTTTCCGCCGCCTGTGAATGGGGGAGGCAGACGAAGAACCTATCCCGATAAAAAGGTTCAGTCGATTTTCGGGTTCTTTGAAAATTTTTATCGGGATAGGTTCAAAATCTATGGAGGTAACGAAATGAAACTTATACCGAACTTGGCCAAAAGAATCGCATGTGGACTTTCATTGATTTCAACTTTAATGATTTATCCTAATTTAATAGCTGGAGAAACAACAATGCAATTTACGGAACCGAAGAAGCCGATGGCTTTTGAAACAGAAAAGACTTATACCGCCATTATTCATACCTCTAAAGGCGATATTACTTGCGAGCTAAATTCTAAAGAGGCCCCTCTATCCGTCACTAATTTTATCCAATTGTCTAAGGGGGGATTTTATAATGGGCTGATTTTTCACCGCGTTGTCCCTAATTTTGTGATCCAGGGGGGAGATCCTGAAGGTACTGGCAGGGGTGGCCCAGGTTATACAGTGGCTCAGGAAATTAAGCTCCCTCATCAGCAAGGCGCATTGGCATGGGCTCGTCTTTCAGATGCTGTCAATCCTCAGAAAAAATCCAGCGGGTCCCAGTTTTATATTACCCTGGAAAAAATCCCTTATCTCGATGGAGAGTACACTGTCTTTGGTCAGACAGTTAGTGGCATGGAAGTTGTAAAAAAGATCGAAGAAGGCGATGTGATCAAGTCGATTGAAATAACAATTAAATAAACAAAGCAGTTTCTAAGTCGTTGACAATGAGTTGATAGAAAAGGATTCTTTGTTATTTTATAGAATCCTTTTTATTAAAATACCTCCATTTAATTATATTAAAAATTACCACCCGCTAAAATTCGGAGTGGTCTTTAAATGGTGTCAAATGATTATGCAATCTAGAAAGATTAGAATTAAACCAACATTCAAAAACCCATTGTCAGAAAAATTAAGAGAAAAACACGAGAACTCTTTTATAAACGCTCAGTGTTGCAAATCTATTTCAAAAAGTAGAAACGAGCAAAAGTCTTAATTTCCACGTTCGCTTATTTAATTTCATTTGCAGAAACAGTTGGATGGTTTAAATCTTTTCAACTGTTTTGTATTTTTTTGGCGTTCATTTTATGAATTAAATGGTTAGATTTTTTCATTAAAACCGATTTTTTTTATATTTTTTTTGTTTTATTTTTTATTAAAAATAAATTTTTTTCAGTTTTTGAATCACCTTAGAAAATGCCCTCAGAATATGTTTTAAGCGTGTTTTTTATCTAATTGTTTAATCTCTGAAATCAATCATATATAAATTTTATTATCAAATTAAATAGTAATTGTTATATATTAAGAATTGTAGGGTATGAATGGATAGAAGGCCCTCCTTTAAAGGAGAAGTCGAACCCAAAGATCCTACTTATCCAATTAAGGAGGAAATTATGGCAAAACGAAGAAAATCTCGCAAAACTGCTCGTAAAACAGCACGTAAAACTGCTCGTAAAACAACTCGCAGACGTGCTCGCAAATCTACAAAAACTGCTTCACGCAGACGTAGACGTAGAGCTGCTGCTAAGTAAGTAGCCGTTTGAGTTTAAATAGGCTACGACGCTAGTGGTGCCTAATACCATCGTAATAGTTATCGAGCAAGCGCAGGGCTTGCTCGATTTTTTTTTATCTTCCGAATTTCCCTTCAAAGACGAATTCATTAAGCGCTTTCCTAGGGCTTGGTGCTTCCTTTTTGCGCAATTCATCAGGCAAGGCTTCAGCGGGGGCACGCTTCCCAACGGCAACTAGAGCTTCGACCTGGTAGTCATCAGGGATGCTAAGACTAACCTTTGCTTTATCATAGTCAAAACCCTCCATTCCATGGACAACTAGTCCGCGAGAAGATCCTTCTAAGGCCATACCCATCCATGCAGCTCCTGTATCAAAGCTATGTGTTCTTGAGGGTTTGCCATTTTTTTCGAAGTTATTTGCAGAAATGATCAGTACTATGGCGCCAGCATTTTTCACCCATCCTTTATTAAAATCGATCATGAGATCAAAAAAAAGAGGCCAGGCAGGCGTATTTTTTCTAGCATAAAGGAATCGCCAGGGTTGATTATTATAGGAGGAAGGCGCCCATCTGGCTGCTTCAAAAAGTGCCATGAGTTCTTGTGTCTGGATTTCTTCACCCATCATGGAACGGGGAGACCATCGATCTAAGATCAGAGGGTTGATCGAATAGGGGTTGGGCCGCAGCCCTTCTACTTCTGCTTGAAAAGGATGTGCCATTATTTACTCCCGTCCAGAGGACTTGTGAATTTTTGCTTTTGTTTTTTTAATGTATCAATCTTTTTAATATAGGCATATTTTTTTCACGTCTGTTATGAATGGAATGGTTATACTGAGGCCGACCTCAGTATACAATGTCCAGGGAGACAACTATGAAAATCGCTGTCATCGGCTGTGGAGCCATGGGAAGTGCGTTTGCTAAACACTTTGCTAAGAAAAATACAGTCATTCTGTGCGACCATGACCCTAAGAAAGGAAAGCTGCTCGCTGATACAATAGGAGGGAGCTTTCAGGAAAACCCAGCCAAAGCAGTCGCTGACGCCGACATCATTCTTCTTGCTACAAAGCCAAAAGACTTAGCCTCAATCGCCCATGACACTGCCGCTGCCTTTAAAAAAGGAAAGATACTTATCAGCATTCTAGCTGGGACGCCTATCGCAACCTTAAAGGAGCATTTTCCTTTAGCTTCTGTTGTACGCACAATGCCCAACATGGGCCTCATCTGCGGAGCTGGCGTTATGGGGCTTGTAGAAGACAAGGGATTGCAGGCAGAGAGTAAAAGAGCGGTAGATGCTTTGATGGAAGGGATGGGACTGAATCTTTGGATGAGCGAAAATAAGGTGGAGGCGATCACAGCTTTAAGCGGTTCTGGGATTGGCTTTGTTTTGGTCATCATCGAAGCGATGATCGATGGCGGAGTTCATCTTGGGTTTACATCCGATGAAGCTCGCGAGATCGTATTAAAAACAATGGAAGGAGCAATTGCCCTAATGCGGGAATCCGGCAAGCACCCAGCGGAACTGAAACTCCAGATTTCCTCTCCTGGAGGCACGACGATTGCAGGATTGCAGGTGATGGAAGAGACTGGTGTGCGCTCAGGAATTATCAAAACGCTTACTGCGTGTCATGAAAAAGCACTTAACATGATGAAGAGACTGGAGAAATAAATCTCATTTCACTGTAAAACAGGCATTTAGTTTCTTATTAAATCTGTTTGTTTACGTTTTATTGTTTCCAATTGTATAATAAAGATTGGAGACCTAGGAGATCTATGCGCATAAAAATCCTGGATGAAGCTGTTCGTCAAAACGTAGAGGTTTTTCTGCAGATTTTGCGCAGGGTGGATGAAAAGCGTAAGAAGCAGCCGCCTCTCAATGAACAAGTGTTTCGAGCATGGCTGAACAAGGAGACGGGACAGCTTTTTTTTGCCGAGATTGCAGAGGAATCAAAACGCATAGGCAAAAAAGACTGGAAGCCTGTGAGATTAAAGCTTAGCTATGATCCTGCCAAGAATGAGATTGATTTCGTAATTGATGAGGCAGAGGAAAAGGAGCAGGTTTTTCACGGGGAAGACCTGAAACCGATTGCCCTTCGGGTACTGCAAAAGACCATGAAGGTTTTTGGTGAAATTAGCCAAAAATTAAAAGGCCCAAGCAGTTTGGATACGAAGATGGCCGTTCTCTCTAAACTCATTGTAGATGCTGAAGTTTCTCATGGGGACCGCAACATTATTCTCGATCTTTGGCATGAGGCTGACCGCATGCAGGCGGAGCGTCTTTTGGCGAGTAAGCCTGTAGGGGCCTACATTTTTCGCCAAGATCCTTATGCAGAAATACTCAGAGAACAACTTGAGAAGAAGCACCGCAAAACAATCCAATGCTTCACATTGACCTTTTCCCAGGAAAATCGCAAGATTTCTGATTGCACCGTTGTCCATGTCGATGGATTTTGGCAAGTTTACGATGATGATCCTTCTTTAAGAAACACAAGATTTTCAGAGCTCAGCGAGCTTGTGGCTTCCTTTAAGGATTTACTAAAGTATCCGCTGTATCGCCAAACAGAATTCCTCTGATTGCTTCAGGAAAACAGGCTTTCACAGAAAAGTTCCATCCCTCTGAGTCCATTGCCCCTTCGTAGACCAATCCCCGAACAACTGCTACACCGCCTCCGACGAGTAAAAGAACTATACTAACGAGAACAGGGCACAAGATACATGTTGCGATCAGTCCTGCGAAGGTTAAAGCCACTGCAGTAAGACCGATGCCATGGAGAAGCTCTTTCTTTTGGCTTTGGATTTTGATATTGGTAAAGAGCTCTTCTGCTTTTTTACACGCATCCCTTCGTGTGATAGGGTTGTCGTTTTCCAAATCCTCGAGAAGTGTAGGTATTGATTGTTCGATCCGAGTCACAAGCCAGGGATGAATTTGACGGGTGAGTTTGCTGACTTTTCTTTCAAGGCGGGTTTCGATTATTTTATCGATTCTTTCGTTTTGTTCCTTTTTTGTAAGATGAGATAGTTTGTTTTTCACGTATTCGTTAATTTCTTTCATTTTCTCAGGGGAAATTTGAAAATATCTGTTTTGCAGCTTTGTGAGCCGAGATTGATAAACATTTATCTGAATGGTTTCTGCAACTTCATTTAAACTCTTCAAAAATTTTTCTTCATTGACATACCCTTTTCTTTCTATAGATTTAATTTTTTTTGAGAGCTTGTCGATAATTTCATCTGGTATAGAGTCTTTAAAATTTTTATCGAGAGAGCGAAAAAATTTCATTTGTCTCAGTTTAGGGTCTTCGTTCGCAACAGCTTCTTTAAGTCCATCGAGTTCAAAAGGATAGTTCCTTTCAAGGAAATTTTTAACACGAATGAGGCCATATGCTTCTAGAATTAACTCAAAGAAGCAGATAAAAAAGCCTATGATGGTGGCAGCTTTAGCCAGAGGGCTTGTTGCCGTGAGAAGAATGGGAACAGAGGGGTGATCGAATAGTTTGAGGTAGACCCCGGCATTGGCGATATTGAAGGCAGAGCTGATAGCCGCATTGGTGAAGCCAGAAGGGGCTTGTAGGACACGTATGCCGTTTTCGACAACCCCTTGATTATCGCCGATGGAATAAGCGGTAAATAACGCTTTTAATCCCTCATAAAGGTTCATGGGGGAGTAATAAATATTTGTCATTCCCGGAAGGGTCGTAGAGCCAGGTCCTCGATATAATTGAGAGGCAATAGCAGAAACTTTACTTGATTCTGTGCCTGGAGCCGCTTTTGGGCTAGAAACAGAATTTGATGATGTTAAATTGTTTGTTTTCGTTATTGATGTCATTTTGTTTTATTTTGTTATTAATTTATCTTATTTAATTTTGCCTAATATTAATATAGATGTCAATCTGAACAAATTAATTCACCGGAGTTGAAGAAAAATTGAATATCGAAAAAAGTTATCCTTTGGTATATCCTTAAATTTTCGTAGGTATATGAAACATTAGAACCTATCCGAATAAAATGTTTCGTCAAATCGAGTGAAACTTTTATTCGGATAGGCTCTTTACTTGGATAGGTTTTAGGATGAAAAAATTTTGGTTTGTCTCTTGTTTTTCTCTTCTATCAATAGGTGTTTTTAACTCTTCTTATGCACAGGATGCAGCGCCAACTGTTCAAAAAGCAAAAGCAGTTCCTGCAGACTATATGGCTAAAGATTATTCCTATCTTTATGGGATGTCTGGATTTTCCGACGCCTTGTTAAAAATGCATTTTCAGCTGTATCAAGGCTATGTGAAAAATACCAATCTTCTACTCGGCCGCTTGAGGGAATTGGAGATGCAGGACAAAGATACAACATTGGATTATGGCGCTCTAAAACGCAGGCTGGGATGGGAGTGGAACGGGATGCGCCTCCATGAATACTATTTTGATAATTTGGGGGGAAAAGATCTTTTAGATAAGGCAGATCCTCTTCTTCATAAAATCGCCAAAGATTTTGGCTCGTTTGAAATATGGAAAAAGAACTTCGTTTCGACTGGGTTGATTCGAGGAATTGGATGGGTTATTCTATATCGAGATCCTCAAACGGACCGCTTATTTAATACCTGGATCAACGAGCATGATTTGGGTCATTTATCAGGGGGAGAGCCTTTGCTTGTGATGGATGTATTTGAGCATGCTTATATCACGCAGTATGGGCTGGATCGCGGAAAATACATCGCCGCCTTCTTCAGTAATGTAAATTGGGATGCTGTTTCCAAGCGCTACAATGCAGCCGTTCAAACAGCGAAGCCATAGTATAAACACCCTCGTTGAGGGTGTTTATACTGAGGTCGGCTTGAAACTCGGAATTTGGACTGCGCCAAAGTCTAAGTTTCAAGCCGACCTCAGTATAACAACTTAAACGCCTTCTTTGAGGGTGCGTCGGATCTTGAGAGCGATGACGATAAGAACTGCTAAACTGGCAACGCTCAAGAAACCTGCAGGAAAAAAATGCAGGGTTTTAGCAAAGCGAAAAGTGAATATTCCATCGAGAAGGAAAGTCAGCACAAGAGCGATGTATTGAGCTGCAATTTTTCCTCTAGAAATGAAATGGGCGGAGATTAATAGGGCTAGGCCAAAGCTTCCGCCGGAAATCAGCGAAGCTTGTGATCCTCCTTTAATATATCCCATTACCCCTCCTAAAGCGATCAATAGTCCATAAACAAAAACAGTCGTAGCGGTAACTTTCATGCGTGGGGCTCCTGTGTGTTCGATTAACCATTATAATTGAAATCTGGTTTTTTGCTCCAAGATTCCTTGCTTGTTTTTCTTAAGTGGCTGTTAGCAAGTCAGTTGTATTTTTGTGCGCATTTCTCTTTTACTTGACTGGAGAGAGCTGTAGAAAGTATAATATAGAATCTTATTTAGTCGAGGATCTCCATGCAGGCAGCAAGAAAAGTTTATGATTGGGCTTGTCAAAAAGCCTATTCTCCAAGGGCGCCGCTTTGGCTTGCTTTTATTTTTTTATTGGAAATGTTTCTGTTATTGCCTATGGATGCTTTGCTCATGCTCTTTTGCATGCATAATCCTCAGCGCCGCTATATCTATGTTTTTGTATCCATCCTTTCTTCGATAGTGATTGGTTTGATCGGTTATGGGATTGGGTATCTATTATGGGACAGCGTGGGCCCGTTTGTAACCAAATACCTTGTTTCTCCCAGCTTTTTTAACCGCCTCGTTGCCCATTACAACGAGTATGAGTTCCTCGCTGTATTTCTCGGCGGGTTTTTACCTATCCCTTTTAAAGCAGTGACGATCTCTGCCGGATTTTGCAAACTCTCTTTATGGGGCTATATAACAGCTCTTTTCTTTTCTAGGCTGCTTCGGTTTT
The DNA here is from genome assembly GCA_023269355.1 of Chlamydiota bacterium. GTDB lineage: Bacteria > Chlamydiota > Chlamydiia > Chlamydiales > Rhabdochlamydiaceae > CAJCIW01. The sequence goes on from JAHFTO010000016.1 coordinate 20,551, forward strand.
ACCTCATTGCGGAACTGATGCATCGCTGGAAAGATCAAGTCAGGTCTTTTATCGATCGCAATTTCCGCAGTTTGCTCGTTGCATTTGGAGCTAAGGTTGTCCTTACCTTTGCCTTTTTCTGGGTATTGGGTCTTTGATGAGCACAGAAATTTTGAGCCCCGAGCAAGTGCAGCGCGCTGCAGAATTGATTAAAGCGGGCAGGCTCGTCGCTTTTCCCACAGAGACAGTTTATGGGCTTGGAGCATCGATCTTCGATCCTGAGGCAATTCAAGCTCTTTTTCAGGCCAAAGGAAGACCTTCTGACAATCCGTTGATCGCCCATGTCCACTCGGTGAGCCAGGTTGAAGAGATTGCTCAAGAAATCCCCGATGATTTCTATCTATTGGCAAGACAGTTTTTTCCCGGACCTCTATCCGTTGTTTTGAAAAAACGCGCTTGCATTCCTATGATTGCTTCCGGAGGGCTGGACTCTATTGCAGTGCGCATGCCTTCCCATCCTATCGCTTTAGCGCTCATTGCATCTGTAGGCGCACCTCTTGTCGCCCCATCTGCGAATCTTTCAGGAAAGCCTAGCTCCACTACCCTTAAGCATGTATTGGAGGATTTCGATGGAAAGATCGCTGCAGTGATAGATGGGGGACAGACAGATGTTGGCATTGAATCTACAGTAATCAGTTTGCTAGGACCCATTCCGGTGCTACTTCGTCCTGGATCTGTGACAAAAGAGGCGATCGAAGAAGTGCTCGGGGTTACACTACAAGTTGTTTCATCCTCATCTTCTGGTTCCGTATTATCTCCTGGAATGAAATATCGCCATTATGCACCGCGCACGCCGATTAGAGTTTTCTATGCTTTAGAGGATTTAAGCAATCATTTGCAGTCAAATTCATGTATACCCAAAGTGATTCAAAAATTGGTTCCTAGGCTGTGTCAAAGCCCTGGGGTTGAGATTCCCGCAAGTGGGTCCATATTTGAGAACATAGGACCCACTTGCGAGAACTCAACCGCGGGAGCTTTCACAAAGCCTAGGAACCAATTTTTGAGTCACTTTGGGTATATGGCAAAAAGAATGCTCCTTTCTCGCCTGCCCTTAAACCTTTCTGGATTGGATCATTTTGTTTTTTCTAGAAAGGAGTTTTATGCCTTATTGAGGCATGCCGATGAAAAGCGTTATGATGAAATCTTAATCCTCTGCGACGAAGAGGATCAAAAAGATGCAGGACTCATGAACAGACTCTCTAAAGCTGCATCAAAGTAATGGACAACTCAAAAACGATGAAGACCAGCATGATTCCAAGCGTGATTTTGCCGCCAGGGAGTTGCTGGTGCATGAGCGAATGTCCTTCATAATATCTTCCCGCCCAAATCATGAGCACGGGCATCGCTCCCAAAAGAAGCGCTACACCGATCCCTCCTGCAATGCTAAGAGCGCTTAAGAATAGATGCGGATTGACGAGGGTAATGATCAGGGGGATAAGAAAAATGATGCTGCTGACTAAAAGCTTAGATCGTTTTTTTCTGGTAAGTTTGAACCCGTCTAGGAGAAAATCCATGAAAGCAATCGAGATGCCCAAGAAAGAAGTCGTCATCGCAAAGAAAGCAAAGGTTCTTCCAACAGTCAATAAAGTGGGATTGCGGATGTAGTTTCCTAAGGGGTTAACTGCGCTCTGTCCTTCTTTTAGAGCTTGAAGCAGCCCTCCTTCTCCTGTGTAGGGTACAATTCCTAAAATCAGAAATTCCCAAATGACATAAATCACAAGCGGAATGATTGTTCCCAAAATTAAAGCGAGTCTCACTTTGTTCACATTGCGATTCATGTAGTTAAAAAGAGTGGGAATGAGGCTTTGAAATCCGAATGCAGTGAAGACAATCGGCAGAGCCCACCACATTTTCCCCCAGTCCATGCGCATCAATAGAGTGGGATTCACATAAGAAACAGAAGAAGAAACGAAAAAAATGTAGGTAATGACAATTCCTGCCATGAGGATTAAATTAAAGCGATCGACCCATAGAGCTCCAAGAAAAACGATAGGAGCAAAGAGAAGAACATAAATAATGGTTCCCAGCCATAACGGAAGAGTGCCTCTGCTTAAATCGGCCACTACATCTCCTCCTCCGGCGATATGAGCGATCATCAAACAAGAAAAGAGGAAAAGGTACAGGATCCAGCAAACGACTTGGCCCCATCTTCCTAAAAGCCGTGAAGAGAGGGTGATGAGATTTGCGCCTTTTGGCATCCAAATGCACGCTTCAAGGATCAATAGGCCAGTGCCGAGCATGAATAGCCAGCAAATCAAATAGACAAACAGCGAGGGGATAAATCCACTGCCAGAGGTCGCAACAGGAAGTGCGAGCATCCCAACACCGATGCTTGTTCCTGCGACAAGCAGAGTTCCCCCGAGTAAATGTCCAAATGTGTGAACGATGTGCATACATAGCCTCCAAATGGTCTTCAACCCAATTCATTGGATGAAAATTTATTTTTACATCATCGGCCGATTATTGGAAAGTCGGAGGGATCGACTAAAGTTGCAATTCTATCATTAATCGACATGGGCGAGTTTTAAGCCGATAATGCCGACAATGATCAGAAAGATGGAGATGAGTCTGATGATATGATAGGAATCCCCGAAAAAGAGAATGCCGCAGACAACAGTCCCTGCAGCGCCGATCCCTGCCCATACAGCGTAAGCAGTTCCAATCGGGATTGTTTTCATAGACTGAGAGACAGAAAAGAAACTGAGGACGATAAAAATCACAGTAATGATGCTAGGTATTAATTTCGTGAAGCCCTGGCTAAACTTAAGAGCAATGGTAAAGCAGATTTCAAAAAAACCAGCAAGTAGTAGAAATATCCAAGCAACTGACATGAGCAAGCACCTATTCTAGAGGCAGAATAGTGTAAGGATAACGATTTCAAATAAAATGGCAAGGATCGAATCGATCCTTGCCTTTAAAATTAGATGGTGAGGGTGTTCAGAGACACATGTCCGCCGCCGCTGCGAAGGGAACGTTGCTGCAGGGCTTTTGCGTAGACTAGCTCCAACTTCTGGACAGGACTCAAAGAACCATCCGGTGAACTATCCCAAGTGGAAGCTTTTGCTCTTTTCATGATTGCTTTTGTTTGCTCCATGTAACGAGCCACTTCTTCTTGGCTTCCGTGGTAAAGAGCCTGTTGCATCGCTTTAGCGTCATTAAGAGCTTGTGTCAAGGTGATCTTGATCTGAGCATTTTGTCCTTCGGATTCCCAGTTGTCGCAGCGCTGGAACAAATATCCATTGCTCTCATCGAGTGTGTCAGCAAATCCGCCCGTGCGTGTTGCGATTGCTTTTTTACCAAAGAGATTGAATTCTCCTTGAACAAGACCGCAAGGTTCGTAGCGCGACGGGAAAACTCCCATTGTCACTGCGGCTCGAAACAGTTTTCCAAATTTGCTTTGATGTACCAGTTGACCGTTTTCTTTTTCATCGATGAGGATTAACACTCCTTCATTGTTGCGCGCTTTAGCGTACTTTTGCATTTCAGCAAGCATGTCCTTAGCCTTATCATCAGGCTCGACGCCGATTGCGATAAATTGTCCGCCTTGAGCGATGACTTCTTTCATGATCATCTCAAGTTTGTCGATCCCTTTTTGGCTAGAATCGAATCTTCCCATATAGGCGATGATGGGTTTTTCTGGATCGAGGTTGGCGTAGCACGGATTTGTGGGCCCTAGGTTTCTTAGGTAATCGCAGAATGCGTATTGATTTTTTCGGATTTGCTCTACAAGCGTTTGGTTATCCATATCAGAGTTAAAGGATAAATCCACCTTGTTGCTTAGTTGTGTAGGCTTCCACTCTTTGAGTTGCTTATCGGTGCTTGGATCGAAACCAATACTATTGCCGTTGACAATTCCAAAAAGCTTGCCTTTCAGGGCGGCCTTTTTGACTCCTTCATGCAGTCCACGTCCAAAATCGGGGCTAGACATTTGCGCTTCTTTTCCAAATGTCGAGGATACCGTTGTATTCATATCGGCATCTTGAAGCGCTTCTACAAAGGAATTCAGTGTGGAGGTATTCATCCCAATTTTATAGCGGAGGTCATGGCAAAGATTGTTGTCACGGCTATACAACATGGGTTCGAGGTTGTTATGGAAGGTAAAGACGGTTGCAGGAGTTTCTCCTCGCATCCATTCCTCAAGATGGCGCTCTTTAAGGATTTTAGGAACAAGGGCTGATTGCGCATCTTGGGAGTGTGCAATTGTAGGCTTTTTTTTGTTGAACTGATAGATAAGGTCTGCAGCTGCGCTTTGGAAAATAGCAAAACGAGCTCGTGTGTCGTTGTAGTTGCCTTCGTACATGTTTCCTACAGTACCATCGTGCTTCGGGGGGATCCAAAAACAGTCGGCGTCTACGAAATAAACGCTAACTCCATTTACTTTCGCCTTGAAGATCCTGACTTGTATCCCGCCTCTGGACTCGATTTTGTACTTGCCTGTTTTTTCATTGGAAAGGGCTTCTTTATAAAGCTGTTTTGGAATCGGGCCGTTTTTATAAAGAGGGATGATGACCTTAGCATCTTTTACTCCAAAGCCTTGGACCATTCCTTGCATGGCTGTTCCAAGACCGCCCACACTTGCTACTCCTTTATATTCGGCTGTGACAAAAGCGACCTGCATATTTTCAGGAATATGCTTGATCAGTCCTTTTTGATTTTCAAGAGGTCTTGTCGAGACATCGACGGGGCCTGAGCCTAACGATTTGGCTTGTTTGAAATCATTGATAAGTTTCTCGTCGCATGGCTCGCTTTCTTTTGAGATTTCGTAGATTAAAAGCCTGACGATCGGTTGGATGCGGGTGGGATTCGATTGAATCGTATCTTGTCCATAAGTAAGCCAGCCAAAATGGGGATTATCTTTCCCTCCGTCTTGATACCAAACTTGAAAGCGAATAGCATCCTTTGTTTCCTCTTCTAATTTATCAAAATCAAAGTGTTGAAGGTAGCGATTGAGATCTGATACCAATCTTATGGCTTTGACTTTCGCAGTGTGGTGAGAGATCAGTTGGTCGAGAATATCAAGGCCATTTTCATTTTGGGTTTGTAACAGCCATCTTGGATTGTCCTTCAGCAGCTGATCTCCTTTTTCAGATTGATCAGGTTGAAAGCTTGCAATGCAAGCAATATTGCTGAGTAAAAGTTTGAGTTCTGGGTGCAGCATATTGTATTGCCCAGCGAGGAAATGGTGGTCATTATGGGGGTTAGTTAAGTGGTCTTTGAATGCTCGAAGCTGCTCGAGTTTGAATATCTCCATCCCCATACGTGGATTTTCGTGAACGATGTTTGGAGATCCTATTGAGCAGGAGCTTTCAAAAGTAAATGATGCTAGTGCTTCTTTATGTAACTTGGAAAGGCAATCTTTGACCGGGCATGTATTTTTGTAGCCGTAGACCTTAGCTACGTCGTCCTTGATCGTGTTGTATCCATCCTGATTGTCGAGTTGCCAAATGAGCTCACAGAGTATATATTTAGCTTTTGGGGATAGAATCTCGAATTTGGCAAGGGCATTTTTTACATTGCCTTGAGCTAAAAGAGCTGCAAGCTCATTAGTTTCAATGATAGCGTGGCAGACTTCTAATTCTTGCTTAAAGTGGTTGATGAGGTGGTCTAGGATGTTAATTCCTTCTTTGTTTTTTAAACAAAGAAGATAAGAAACGTTGCTTTCTAAAAGAAGTTTTCCCTCTTTTACATTTTCAGTCCCTATAATCGCCTGGGAAACAACAGAGCAGATCTTATCAAAAGTTTCTGGAGTAACAAAATCCTTCAATTGCGATAAAAGATAGCCAGATAAGCGCTGATTATTCTCGATGGCTTTGATCAAATTTTGGCAATCGCCGATTTTCCCCCCAATTATTTTACTCTCGCGGGAAGCTTTTTCAGATGCGGCTGTGAATTGATTGACAGGATTCTCGTTGTAATTAACAGCAGTTACATATTGTAGATAAGGGTTATATGTTGTGCTTGACCCAAAATTATTTGTATAATATGCCATATTCTTATACCTCATTTTGATTTGTTTTATTTAATATTTTAAGTGATTTTGTTTAACAAATCAACACTTAAAATATTAATTTAATCTTGTTATGAAAATGGCGTGAAATTAAAATTTTAAGTCCTATGAATTCCAAAGAAGAATCACAGGATTTTTTCTTTCGAAGCCTAAGATGGATATAGAAGCAGGGGATAGGGCAAAAAGACGCCCCATTTCAGCCGGAAGCTGGAGCCAGCGCGCTGCGAGGACTCTGAGAAAATGGCCATGGGAGAATAGGGCGGTATCCCCATCCATAGCCTGGATTTTTTGAAGGACAGCATCGGCCCTAGAACTGACCTCCTGGACGCTTTCTCCCCCTGGGGCCCCATTAGAAAAGATGTTCCAGCCGGGAGCCTCTTCCCAGATCTGGGGTGTTGTCATCCCCTCATAACGCCCGTAGTTCCACTCCGCAAGAAGGGGTTCAACGGCAGCTGTTGCCATAAGACCCGCTAATTGACAGGTCATTTGTGCGCGTTTGTGGGGACTGCAAAGAATTTTTTGAAATCTGTGAGAGCCTAAGCGCTCGCCAAGTTGTGCAGCCTCTTCTTCCCCTTTTTGTGTCAGAGGGATATCAGTTGTACCCGTATGCTGTCCAGACAGCGTCCACTCAGTTTCTCCGTGGCGCATGAGATAAATGCATTTCATAGGATGTAATGTTTGGAGAGTTGAGTATAAGCTTCGAGCTGCTGTTTTTCCCACTTATGATCTTTCTTGAGCTCTTTAGCAATCATTTTGACCACTTGGGGAGCGATCTCTAAACTGGCATTGGCATCGAGCAGAAGCGAGCGGGTGCGTCTTGAGAGAACGTCTTCTAGAGTTCTTGCCATCTCGTGACGCACAGCCCAAATGACCTCTGCTACAGAGTAGGGGAGGCGAGGGTGTAATTTTCCAGACCAGTCCTTATTTTGCCGGGCTAAAGATTTGATCTCTTTGCCAAAAGAGCCGTAAGTGCTGAAATGAGCTTTGGGATCGAGCCCTTCTTGGTAGCCGTGTAGTTTCAGGGATTCAGTGAGACAATTGCGTTTAGGAAGGCCGCCTACAATGCTTGCTTTGTTGATGACATCTTCCGCCATCTTTCGGTAGGTGGTCCACTTACCACCTGCAATCGTGATCAGACCCGATTTGGAGACAAAAATCATATGGTCTCGAGAAAGAGCTGCTGTGCTTGAATTTTTCCCCGATTTGATTAGGGGGCGCAGGCCTGCAAAAGCGCTGAGGATGTCTTTTCTTGAAAGGTCTTTAGTAAGGTATCTTCCTGCTAGTTCCAATAAAAAATCGATCTCATGTTTGAAGGGTCTTGGCTCAATGGAACACTGGGTAACGGGAGTATCTGTCGTCCCAAGCAGAATGCGATCGTGCCAGGGGACCATAAAAAGCACCCGTTTGTCTGGTGTGTGCGGCACGAGGATAGCTGTTTGACCCGGCTGCAGAGATTTATTCAGCACAAGGTGCACACCTTGGCTTGGAGAGATGATATCTTCTGCTTTAGGATCGTCTTTTTGCAACATAACATCAGAAAAAACGCCCGTAGCATTGATAACGACTTGAGCATGCAGTCGATATTTTGTGCCGCTTTCCTGGTCTGCGGCATTCACTCCACAGCAAATCCCATTTTTTTTGATTAGGCTGGTCACTTTGAAATAATTGGCAAGCGTTGCTCCATGATCAGCTGCTGTTTGCGCTAAACAGATGGCAAGTCTGGAGTCATCGAATTGGCCATCGTAGTAGACCACGCCGCCGCGAAGCCCTTCAGGTTCTAATGTAGGAATGGCGTGGAGAGTTTGTTTTCGAGTGAGATGGCGCGATTTCTCTATTCCGAGTTTTCCTGCAAGGACGTCGTAGATTTTAATTCCAATGCCATAAAATGGGCCTTCCCACCAGTGATAACTTGGAACTAAAAATGGGAGGTGGTGCACAAGATGAGGTGCATTGTCGCAAAGAAGCCCTCGTTCTTTTAAAGCTTCAACCACTAAGGCAATATTTCCCTGCTGCAAATAACGCAGCCCTCCGTGGATGAGCTTCGTGCTTCGGCTAGAGGTTCCTTTGGCAAAGTCGTGTTGTTCAAGAAGCAGCGTTTTGTAGCCCCTGGAAGCGCTATCGACCGCAGCTCCAAGTCCCGTAGCGCCGCCGCCGATGATGATCACATCCCATTTTCCTTCTGCTTCTTCGATATCGCGGATCATTCGTTCGCGAATCATTTCTCCTCCCATAATTGCGCGCATTGGATGGCTTTTTTCCACCTGCTGCGCAGTTTGGAGACGATATCTTTGGGCATTTGCGGCAAAAATTCTCTGTCAGCTCTCCAGTAAGTGGCGATCTCGTTTTCATCTTTCCAAAAGCCTACAGCTAGTCCCGCAAGATATGCAGCTCCTAGAGCTGTTGATTCGCTGATGTGCGGCCGGATGGTAGAGACGCCCAAAACATCGGATTGGAACTGCATCAGCAGATTGTTTTGGACCGCGCCTCCATCGACCCTGAGTTCTTCAATCTTGATCCCAGCGTCATTTTCCATCGCTTCTAAAACGTCTGTGACTTGATAGGCGATCCCTTCCAATGCAGCTCTTGCGATATGCGCAGAAGTGGCGCCACGGGTCAGGCCCAAGATTAACCCTCTGGCATACGGATCCCAATAGGGAGCGCCAAGCCCCGTGAACGCAGGCACAAAATAGACGCCATTGTTATCGGGGACGCTCTTTGCCAGATTTTCGACTTCAGCAGATTTTTTGAACATGCTAAGACCATCTCTTAGCCACTGCACAACAGCCCCTCCGATAAAAACGCTACCCTCAAGAGCATACTGAGTTTTATTGCCTATTTTATAAGCAATTGTGGTCAGAAGCTTGTTTTTTGAGAGTACCGGTTTATCGCCTGTGTTCATCAGCATGAAACAACCCGTCCCATACGTTGTTTTCACCATTCCGCTTTTGAAACACGCTTGTCCAAACAAAGCTGCTTGCTGATCTCCAGCGATTCCGGAAATAGGAATGGGAGTCGAAGAAAACGAGGAAGAAGTTTTTGCATAGACTTCACTGCAGCTGCGGACATCGGGGAGCATAGCGCGCGGAATTTTCCAAATGTCTAGCAGCTCTTCATCCCACTCTTCAGAGTGGATATTGAAGAGCATGGTTCGGGATGCATTGGTGACATCCGTTAAGTGAACCGCTCCATCCGTCATTTTCCAAACCAGCCAGCTATCGACATTGCCAAAGGCAAGTTCTCCTTTTATGGCTCTTTCTGCAGATCCTGGAATGGTGTCGAGAATCCAACGGATTTTTGACGCAGAAAAGTAAGGATCAAGACGAAGCCCTGTTTTTTTTTGGACGAGCGACTCTAGCCCTTTGCTTTTGAGCTCTTGACAAAGATCTGTCGTTCTTCGGTCTTGCCAGACGATGGCATTCATCAGCGGCTGGCCAGTTTTACGATCCCACACAATTGTTGTTTCGCGCTGGTTGGTGATTCCAATCCCTGCGATCTGCGAGGAGCTAACTCCAGTTGTTGCCATGACTTCTGTGGCGACAGCTGTTTGTGTTGCCCAGATTTCTTTAGGATCGTGTTCGACCCAACCAGGTGATGGAAAAATCTGGCGGAATGCTTTTTGAGCAATTCCTCGGACAGCCCCTTCTCGATCAAAGAGCATGGCTCGAGAACTGGTCGTTCCTTGATCCAATGCGAGGATGAATTTTTCTGTAGACGCCATTCGGTATGTCAATAATTAACTTGACTCATTTATGGCGTTTATCTTATTTAATATCAAAATAAACCTTGTCGGGTATTGAAATGAACATTTTTTGGGGCGAATTGATCGGCACAATGCTGCTGATATTGCTTGGTAACGGCGTTGTTGCCAACGTGCTTTTAGCAAAATCTAAAGGACACAATTCAGGATGGATTGTGATCTCTGCAGGTTGGGGATTTGCTGTCGGCATTGCTGTTTATGCGACAGGCTGGGCAAGCGGCGGACATTTCAACCCCGCGGTCACTTTGGGATTTTGCCTTGCAGGAAAAACTGCATGGTCGCTCATCCCACTTTATGTGCTCTCGCAAATGCTTGGCGCCATGCTTGGAGCGCTCCTTGTTTATTTGTCCTATTATCCTCATTGGCATGCCACTTATGATTCTCGCCATAAGCTGCTTTGTTTTGCGACTTATCCCGGGATTCGCAACTCCAAATGGAACCTCGTCAATGAAATCATCGGCACTGCTGTTCTTCTTATGGGCGTTTTAGGGATCATTAATTCCCACAACCAGATGGGAAGCGGCATGGCACCTTACGCCATCGGTATTCTTATCTTTAGCATTGGACTGTCTCTCGGCGGCCCAACAGGCTATGCCATCAATCCCGCTCGTGATTTAGGTCCTCGCATCATCCATTCGCTGCTTCCTTTTTCCAAACGGGGAAGTTCAGAGTGGAGTTATGCATGGGTTCCTGTCGTAGGTCCTTTGATTGGAGGCGCCCTTGGCGCCTGGCTCTATCAAGTGATCATCGCACCATTGCAGGCACTATAGTATATGCCTCTAAAGGTTGTCTTGCCTAACTCAAGCACTTGGCCGATTTATTCCCCGGAAGATTTTGAGAGGGCTCTGAACGTCCGTTACCTCGATCAATTAGAATTCAATAATGCTTCCTTGCGTCTCACCCTAGAAAAAAAAGTACAGAAAGCCCTCCTCAAAGAATGGATCACACCTAAGCAAAGATGGCTTGGGCATTATTTTGCGCAGGGGATTCGAGGGGATGTCTCTTTAGATCTAACCATTGCCTGGATCAATGATGCCATTGGCTATGGAGTGTGGACAAACTCCGACATCGAAGCTAAAACTTTCATTGGTGAATATACTGGGCTTATTCGCAGACGGCGCTTTTGGAGAAGGTGGAAGAACCGATATTGCTTTGATTATACGATTGGGCCTTATAGAAGCACTTCCATGGTCATCGATTGTCAAGATTGCGGCAACCATACTCGCTTTATCAACCACAGTGCCCATCCCAATCTCGACTTGACCTCTGTGTATTGCGATGGAATGATCCATGTGATCCTGACAGCAAATAAGCTGATTCCTGCAGGCACCCAGCTGTGTTACGATTATGGGGCAGACTATTGGGAAAAACGCGGCAAGCCTCTGATCCTTTCCGAATAACTCATTGATTATCAGTTAATAGCGCTTCTGATTGCCTTTTTAAAATCATTTCAAGACAATGAGGCTGAACGTTTTTTTACAAAAAGTGCGTTTTGCGAACGATATTTCCACGTTTTGAACGATTTTTCTCAAAAAATGGAGTTTTATGAACGATTACATAGGATACCAATGGTTGGCAAACCACTATTCCATTCATCCCGTTCAAAAATTTCGTATCACAAGTAGAATTGAATCTCGCCGCTCCACTGTTCATGACAATGGATATACTATCGAATCCTATCCTGCGAGCTCTCGGCCAGAAGATTCGTTGCGAGGGCATCTCTTGTTTGCTCTTAAAAACGAGGGTGTTCATTTAGAATTTTTATCTCGACTTTTTGCCTCCCTTCCAAAGGCAGAGTTGGAGGCATGGATTAAAGAGGAGCCCACCGGTCAATACGCTCGTAGAGCTTGTTTTTTTTACGAATGGTTGACAGGTAATGCGTTGAAAATTGACTCACTACCCAATGTTCGCTATGTCGATGCGATCGATCCAGATCATTGTTTTACTGCGGAAAATGCAGTCAATAATTCTCGATTTCGCATTCGGAACAATTTGCCAGGGACTCGTGATTTCTGCCCTCTTATTTTTCGAACGGATAAAGTGATTCAGGCAGAGAATTATGATTTTGAAAAGACTATCCAAAAGCTGGAAGAGGAGTTTGGTAGTGATTTACTGATGAGAAGCAGTGTTTGGCTGACGATTAAAGAGAGCAGGGCAAGCTTTGCAATTGAGCATGAAGAGGATCAAAACGATAGAATCAAGCGCTTTGCTCATGTGATGGAACACTCCTGCGGCATTCAGGAATATCCGCTTAAGGAAGACTCTTTGAAGAAATTACAATCTGATATTTTGGGAAGCAATGCAATGCGCTTGGGGATCCGGCAATCGCCTGTTTTTGTCGGTGAGATGGGGCACTTTGGCGATATTGTGCATTACATTGCACCAAATGCAAAAGATATTCAAGGGATGATCGAAGGTCTGCAATTTTTCCAGAATGCTACTGTCGGAAAATCGCCGCTTGTCCGTGCCGCTGTTCTTTCTTTCGGTTTTGTTTACATTCATCCGATGTCTGATGGCAATGGGCGTATTTCTCGCTTTCTTATTAATGATACTTTAAGGCGCGATAAAGCAATTTTCGCTCCACTTATTCTCCCCATTTCAGCAACGATTACTCATACACCTGCAAGCAGGCGTCATTACGATCAAATTCTTGAGATTTTTTCAAAGCCTTTTATGCATTCTTACCAAAGCAAATACCATTTTACAAATGAACAAATAGCTCCAGACGGTGTGCGCTATAATCTTATCTTTGATGCTTATGAAGACGCTTGCCATGCCTGGCGCTACTTGGACCTCACAGAACACGTGGTATACTTGGCTGAAATCGTAGATATAACGATCGCAGAAGAGATGCGCAAAGAAGCTTCTTATCTTCGTCATTTACGCCAGATGCGATCGCAAATTAAAGAGATTATCGATGGTCCCGATGGTGATATTGATCGACTCATACGATCTATTCGAGAAACGGGAACAATTTCCAATAAGCTTCAAAAAGAGTTTCCCATCCTTGCAACAGAAGAGATTGCCAAAAAGCTCATCTCCATCGTACTGAAATCATAGAACCTATATACCCAAGTTGACTCAAAAGTTGGCCGATAGGCAGCTTTCAATCCCGCCCATCGGCCAACTTTTGAGTCAACTTGGGCATACCTCGATGTTCCACTTTTTTCTGCTCTCTGAGAGCAGAAAAAAGTGGAACATCGAGTATGAAAAATACAAGAGTTAAAGCGCTGAAAATGAAAACAACTCATAGAGGCCAAAGAGCTGGCCTCTATATTGAACTGTTTGTTTGAAAACTGATTAATTCTCGTTAATGCCAAGGAGCTCGATCTCGAAGACAAGCGCCATGTTAGGCCCGATGTCTGGACCATAGCCCATTTGGCCATAAGCGAGATAAGGGGGGATGACGACTTGCCATTTATCTCCCACTCTCATCATCTGGAGAATTTCAGCCCAGCCTGCAATCACGCGATTGAGAGGGAATGTGTGAGGCTCGCCGCGCTGATAGGAGCTGTCAAAGACGCGTCCGTCGATCAGATTTCCGCGGTAGTGAATTTTCACAGCATCAAAGGGAGTAGGGTGGGCGCCTGAAGAGGGGCCGGAGGAAAGCACTTTATACTGCAGGCCGCTTGGAAGAGTCTCAACGCCTTCATTCTCTTTATTTGCCTCTAAGAACGCTTCGCTTTGCTTCTTGTTCTCCTCAGCTACCCTTGTGTAGTTTTGACGCTGCTGGGACTCGATTTGATTCTTTAAGGCGATCAGGATGGATTGGATCTCTTCCTGCTTGAGCTTGGGTGTGGATTCTGATATGGCGTCCATGAATCCGGTTGTCAAACACTGCTGATCCATATCAGCAAATTGCTGTCTTAGGTTTCTGCCTGTTTCCAGCCCAATGCAGTAGCTTACCTTTTCCTTGGTTGATTCCATGAATACATTCTCCAATCTGAGGGTTGAATAAATGAGAATATATAGCCCATTGCAGAATTGGAGAACAAGGATTTTATGAGAGGATGACTATTGAGCCTTCTTCCAAGGCTTCAAGGAACCCTTCTCATTGCGATGATGGGTGGATTCCCAGTTGCTGTAGATATTTTGGAGCTTTGCCCAGAACTCAGGCGTTGTGTCCAGGCATAGGGCAAACTCCTTTGCAGCGTTTTCGGAGATGTTTTCTTTGCCTTTGATGATGGCCTCAATGGCGAGTTCAGTCCAGTGGGCTCCGAGCTTTTCTGCGAACTGGCGTGAGGTCATGTGAAGGGGTTTGAGGAACTCCTCGAAGAGGATTTGGCCGGGATGGGTAGGCTTGCGGTTTTTAGGCAACATAAGACTCCTTCATTTCTACATTTTCAGGGCCATCGTTCCAGCCGAAGACAAGGCGCCACTCATCATCAATGGGGATGCTGTATTTGCCTCTGCCGTCGCGCACGGCAGCTTCATCTTTAGAGATCGAGGGGATCATCTTGAGGCTTTCGAGATTCTCAGCGCTGTTGAGCAAGTCGAGTTTTCTCTCGGCATTTTTGACGAGGTCCGAGGAGACTTTTTTACGCACACCGTGGGTATGGATGCCGTGAAAGATGGCTTCTGCTGTTTTATCGGCGAATGATTGGATCATGATTGCACCCTTTATTTTAATATACCAACTAACCGCATTCTTTTGAATTAATTTCTTACTAAAATAAGGGGCGTAAAAAAGACTTAGAAAGACTCTTAATCTACAGGGATGCCGCGGATTGCTTTAGCCTGCGGACCTTTAGTCCCCGAGCCAACTTCATACTCTACGCGTTCGCCCTGCTCGATCGATTTCTCGATAGTCTCTATGTCAGTGCGGTGAAAGAATAGGTCCTTGCCTCCATGGTCGGGAGTGATGAAGCCATAGTTTTTTATTTCGTCGAACCATTTGATGATGCCGCGCTCTCTATCCATAAATCACCTCATAGGATTTTTTTCGGCACTCTTTATAGCATAATGGAAAGATTCAGGTACAAGCCTTAAATTAAATTTTAATTTAAGGGAATAAAAGAGGGTGTTTTCTTTCCAGCCAGTGTGATAACATCGCCGGCATGAAAACTATAGACTACTGCGCAGAAAAAAATGCTTCCCTCCTAGATATCCTTCAGGAGATGGCTCCGGACAGCTCCAAAAACACGCTGAGGACCTGGCTCCAATCAGGGCGAGTCACTGTCGATGGGCAGCTCTCAGACAGGGCCAATCGAGAGATCCAAGCGGGCCAAAAAGTACAGATCGGAACCAAAGTCACCTTTATCAGGGGGTCTTTGCGGATCCTGCACGACGATGACCACATCGTTGTTCTAGAGAAGCCTGAGGGGCTCTTAAGCGTAGCTACCGATTTTGAGACAAAAGCAACCGTGCATGCGATGCTTAAAAGGCAGTTTCACAACCGCAGGGTCTATCCCGTTCACCGCCTAGACAGAGAGACCTCAGGGGTCATGCTTTTTGCCTATACCGAACAAGCGCGGGATCATCTCAAGTCCCAGTTCGAGCAGCACACGATCCACAAGGCCTACTATGCGATCGTGGAAAGGGAAATGCCTTTAGGAAATGGGAAATGGGAGAGCTATCTCGAAGAGGATGATTTTTACTTTGTCAAAACCACCAATGACTCCGTAAAGGGCAAGCTCGCGATCACCCATTACCAGGTACTCAAAGCCGAGCGCAATAGGTCCCTATTGCTCTTAAACCCTCAGTCAGGCCGCAAGAACCAGCTTAGGGTCCATTGCAGCGAGGCTGGCCACCCGATCGTAGGGGACAAGAAGTATAAGGCCGCCACCAACCCGATAAAAAGGGTCTGTCTCCATGCCCAGAAGATCACTTTTGCTCATCCGGCCTCAGGCAAAAAGATGACGTTTTCAGCGCCTGTTCCTCAAATCTTCTCTAAAATCCTTGATTGCAAGGATTTAAGTATCTAGTTTTTATTAATTTGTTCTCGCGCAAACTATTGATTTTAAATGACCTGTGTTATATAATAAATTATATAATACATAAACATTAATAACTAAGGGGTGGTTTATATGAATAGTATGGATCAATTATATCATAGTCATTGTGGAGCTGGTAGAGAAGTCTTTGCTGGGAATAGAGCAGCTGATGAATTTTCGAAAGAAGAAAGTTCTTTATCTATTGCATTAAACAAAGTTGCAGAATTCGTGGAGGAGTTCTTTGAGTCGCTAGGTAAGAAATTTTTGGCGTACTTTCATTCAGAGCCAGAGAGAGTAAAAAATGTGTCCTCAAAAACGAATAGTAGCTCTATTGCATATGCCAGGGATTATGCAACTCAGAAAAATCAACTAGTAGAAAAGCAGGAACAGTTAACAGAAAATGGTTATAAAGAGAAATTAAAGGGCACGAATGTATATGTTAAAGTCGCAGAAGGATTAGATCGTATAGATTGTCGTTATGCACAGAAGAATGGTTCAAGCGAAAATGGACCAATGGGCTATGCAGTGTATTACGCTAAAGACGAAAGGTTTTTCTTTGATATAAAGGTTGATGTTACTAATGAATATAAAAACAAGTTGTTTCTGCATACTTTTGATGTTGAAAAGAATGAAGTTATACATAAAGCCTATTACAATTGTGGTGGGCAACGAAGCTGTGTGAAAAATCATGTCACGTTTGGAGAATTTCCTACAGGCGCTTCTTCTCTATTAGTGAAAAGACAACGCCTAGAAAATGACGAATGGGTAGACATGAAAGCCGAAAAAGCAGACGAAAAGGCTGTCACTAACATTTAATAAGCGTGTCATTCGAGAATGTCTCTCAGCGAGCTTTCCCAAAGCTCATTGAGCAGAAATAAAGGGTAGGATTTGTAGATCCTGCCCTTTTTGTTTGCCCTTCTTTTTTTAACCCAATCAAGCCACAAGGAACAGCTCAGGGTCCATAATAACTAGGTGAGCCGCCTCTATCCCGCCTCGAGGGTCTGTGCCTGTGTATTCCCCCCCCCTGGAGATCAACATAACTCATTTTGCTTCGCACAGAAAATTTATAACCAGTTAAATATTAAGTATTTATGTTTTCATTTTTGGGGTCTATGTCGCAAAAGTGTCATAAAACCTGTCACAAAAATGTCGTAAAAAATCAAAAGTTTTTGACAAATAATCACGTAACGTTGTAACATTACATATATATGAATAAGGGGGTCCCTTATGAGCACTTCGGAGGATGGCTGGCGCGGCTTTTTAGAGCTGTGCAGCAGGTTCCATAGCAGGGGAGAGCTAGATGAGCTCTTTGGTCTTTTCTTCACGATAGAGGAGAAAGAGGCCTTAGCTAAGCGATATACCATCGTTAAGGCCCTACTGGATGAGAAGATGACCCAGCGGGAAATCGCTGAAAAAATGAAAGTGAGCATTTCTAAGATCACGCGAGGATCAAATGCTCTAAAAATTATGAATCCACAATTTCGGGAAGCATTGAGAAAAACAGTCTAATGCTTCCTTAAGGGAAGCTAGACGATGTTTCGACAAACCACTTTTGATCAATTTAAGATCGCAGCGCAAGACCAAAAGCGCGCGATTGTCTTTAGGGAATTTCCCTGCGATGACCTTACGCCCACTTCTGCGTTTTCCTCTTTGCCTTGCAAAGAGGGAGCCTGTCTCCTTGAATCGGGTGTCCGGGATCAGGAGATGGGAAGATACTCTCTGATTGCAGCTGAGCCTTTTGCAGAGTTCAGTTCCAAGGGCAAGCGTTCACAATTTAAGGAAGAAGTGTCTGATGAGCCTTATGCGCATTTGCAGAGGGTTTTGAAGGGAATGCGCCTTGCTTCCCACTTTCAATACCCACCGCTAGTAGGTGGCGCGATTGGTTTTGCTGCCTATGACGCCGTTCGCCTTTTTGAAGAGATTCCAGACAGACACTCTGATCCAGATCATCTGCCCGATCTGTTTTTTCTGTTTCATGCCGTCCATATTGCCTTTGATCATTTTAAGGGGAGCCTTCTCATTTCTACAATCGTGGAACTCTCGGGAGATTTGGAAAAGGATTTTGCTTCTGCTTTAGAAAAAATTGAAGCTGTGCGGACTGAGCTTAAAAAGACCCCTACTAAAACACTTACGAAAAGCAGCTCTATACCTGACTTCACGGAAGAGATGGGAGATGCTGAGTTTTGTGAGAAGGTGAAAAAAGCCAAAGAATACATCGTGGCAGGGGATGCGTTTCAAATTGTCCTCTCTCGCAAGTTTACTTGCCCGTTCCAGGGAAACCCTTTTGATGTGTACCGCGCGCTCAGGATGACAAATCCATCGCCGTTTATGTTCTACGTTCAAATGAAGGACTATGCGATTGCAGGGGCCTCGCCAGAAAGACTTGTAAAACTAGAAGGGAAAAAATTACAGACAATGCCCATTGCAGGCACACGGCCGAGAATTTTGGGCGAAGAGGAAAAGACGGTTGCAGAGCTACTGCAGGATCCCAAGGAAGAAGCAGAGCATATGATGCTTGTGGATTTGGGAAGGAATGATTTGGGCGCTGTGGCCAAAGTGGGCACGATCAAAATCAATGAGCTTAAAGTGGCCAAATATTTCCCTCACGTGATTCACCTTGTTTCTAATATTGAAGCGACTATTTCTGATGCTTTTGATGCACTCGATGCATTGAAGGCTGTTTTTCCGGCAGGGACGCTGAGCGGCGCGCCAAAGATCCGCGCGATGCAAATCATCGATGAACTGGAATGTTCTCGCAGAGGTCTTTACGGAGGGGCGATCTGCACGATCGACAATAGTGGGAATTTCGATAGTTGTATCGTCATTCGCACAGCACTGATCAAAGATGGCATCGCAACCGTGCGCGCAGGTGCTGGAATTGTCATCGACTCCGATCCCCAAAAAGAAGCGGAAGAGACAAGAGCAAAAGCAAAAGGCGTTATCAAAGCCATTCATCTGGCTATGGAAGGTGTTTTATGATTCTTTTAATCGATAACTACGACAGTTTTACCTACAACTTGTATCAGCTGATTGCTGGCATCTATGACAACGTGAAGGTCGTGCGCAATGATAAGATCACTTTAGAAGAGATTCAGGCTTTAAATCCAAAAGCCATTGTTCTTTCTCCTGGGCCTGGACGTCCTGAAAACGCGGGGATTTGTGTCGATGTGATTCGCACACTAGCTCCTACTATTCCTATCTTAGGAGTTTGTTTGGGACATCAGGCAATTGGTTTTGCTTTTGGCGGCACGGTCGCTGCTGCCCCTGAAATCCTTCATGGAAAGAAATCGCCGCTATTTCATTGCCGCCGTGGGCTTTTTCAAGGTGTCACTCTACCTGTAAGCATTGGTCGTTATCATTCGCTCGTGGTTGAGAAGACAAGACTGCCGGATTGTTTGATTGTCCATGCGGAAGATGAAAGTGGAGTGATCATGGCCGTCAAACACCGCGAATTTCCTTGCTATGGTGTGCAGTTTCATCCCGAATCGATCTTGACCTCAGAAGGGGATCTGATGATGCGCAACTTTTTGAAAGAGGCAGGGCTATGTTAAAGCAGTCGATAGAAAAGTTGATCGTGCGCAAGGATCTTACCCAGGAAGAGAGTTCACTCTGTGTCCATGAAATATGCTCAGATGCCAATTTTGCACAAAGCGCAGCATTTCTTGCATTGATGCGGGCAAAGGGAGAGACCGTCGAGGAGCTCTACGGCAGTGTGGATGCCATGCGCTCCTTAATGGTGCGGGTTTCTGTTTCCTACCCAGTGCTAGATATTGTAGGTACGGGCGGCGATGGGATGCACACGCTGAACATCTCGACGGCTTCTGCAATCCTTGCGGCAAGCTGCGGAGTAAAAGTGGCAAAGCATGGCTCTCGGAGCTCCTCTTCCATGACAGGTTCTGCAGATGTGTTGGAAGCGCTCGGTGTGAATATTGATCAGACGCCAGAAGGAGTTCAGAGCCAGATAGAGAAACTCGGAATCGCTTTTATGTACGCACCCAACTATCACCCCGCGATGAAACAATTGAAACAGCTGCGGAAAGACTTAAGCACGCGGACCTTTTTTAATATTCTCGGCCCACTGCTGAATCCTGCAAACGCCCAGCACTTAATGCTCGGAGTTTTTAGTGAAAACTTGCTTGAGACCGTCGCTGCTCTTTTATCTCAGCTTGGAACCAAGCGTTCCTTGGTATTCCACGGCAGTGGATTGGATGAGATTTCCTGCCTTGGGCCATCTAGGGTGATCGAAGTGGCAAAAGGAGAAATGCGCTCTTTTATTTTAGATCCGCAGGATTATGGACTAAAGCTCTGCGAAAAAGAAGAACTGCAAGGAAAAGATGCGCAGTACAACGCAAAAAAAATGATCGAGGCTTTTGAAGGGGTCGAAAGTGGATTTGCGGATACGATCGTTCTGAATGCTGGCATTGCATGCTACCTTTACGGAATTGCGGAATCTTACCAAGAAGGAATCGACCTTGCAAAAACTGCCCTTAAAGAAAAACGCGCTCTTCATCTCTTAAACCAATGGATAGCATATGTCTAATTACCTTGTAGAAATTTTACAGAGAAAGCGGCTTGAGGTGGAGAATCTACCAATGCCCAAAAGTTTTAAAGAAGTACTCCAGCAAGACGGACTTTCCATCATTGCAGAGATTAAGCGTAAGTCTCCCTCAAAAGGGGTCTTTAAAGGATTGATGGATCCTGTGGAACAGGCAAAAAAATACATTGCAGGAGGCGCACAAGCGATCTCCGTATTGACCGACGAAACCGGATTTGGGGGAAGCCTTCAGGATCTCAAACGGGTTGTGGAAGCGTTTCCCAATGTGCCTGTCTTGCGCAAAGACTTCATTATTGACTTAAGACAGCTCTATGAAACAGCGAGAAGCGGAGCGCATGCCGTCTTGCTCATTGTTGCAGCGCTGGGCGAGGAATTACCTGCATTTTTGCAGGCTGCAAAAGAATATGGATTAGAGGCCCTTGTAGAAGTACACGATCTTGAAGAATTGAAAATGGCTCAAAATGCAGGCGCTGAGATCATCGGTGTCAACAACCGCAACTTATCGAGCTTTGAAATCTCTTTGGAGACAGCAGAAAAGATTGCTCCCCATTTTGCCGAAGGAGTCGTCCGCATTGCAGAATCGGGAATTAAAAATACTGAAGATGCTGCGAGAATGCGCAAGGCTGGATACCATGCAGTTCTTGTCGGAGAAGCTCTGGTGCTTTCAGAACATCCACAATCGTTAATTGAGGAGATGCGAAGATGCTGATTAAGATTTGTGGGTTTAAAGATCCTGAAACCGCTTTTTTTGCTGCGAAAAATGGTGCAGATTTTGTGGGCATGGTACTTACGCCAGGTTATGAGCGCAGCGTCACTGTGGAAGAAGCCAAGTTAATTGCTAGAGCCGTTAAAGAAGGTGGGTCAGTGCCCGTGGCTGCTTTTGTAACAGAAGCGGCATGTGATGTGGAAAGAATCTGTGCTGAAATAGGTGTTACCACTGTGCAACATTACAAAGCAGCTTTAGAGCTTTCTGTACATCTTCACCGTTTTTATGTGAATCAGCCTTTGACTGCTTTGCGCACAGGAGATTATTTGCTCATGGAAAATAAGCCCAATCTGATCCCAGGTGCATTTGTACGGCCTGATGAGAAACCATTTTTTATCGCTGGGGGATTAACCCCAGCCAATGTGCAAGAAATGATCGCGCAATTCCAACCGAGTGGTGTAGATGTGTCGAGCGGTGTGGAAAAAGGGGGACGAAAAAATAAAGAACTGATCCTGGAATTTATTGAGAAAGCGAGGAGTTATGTCTACATCTGAAAAATCATTTGGAGGCGTTTATTTGCCGGAACTCTTGATGGCACCGATCGAAGCATTGCAAAAGGGATGGGAGATGCATGGCTCTGATGGTCGTTTCTTTGAAGAGTTTTTAGAAATCCTCAGAAGCTATGCAGGCAGAGCGACACCCCTCACTGAAGTGAAGCGATTTGCAGAGGCAATTGGTGGACCCCGCATTTTTCTGAAACGAGAGGATCTGCTCCACACAGGAGCACATAAACTCAATAACGCGCTGGGACAGTGTCTTCTCGCTAAAAGAATGGGAAAAACTAGGATCATCGCAGAAACGGGCGCTGGCCAACACGGTGTGGCAACAGCTACGGCATGTGCCTATTTAGGCTTAAAATGTGTTGTGTACATGGGAAAAGTAGATGTGGAAAGACAATCTCCCAATGTGTCCCGTATGCAGCTTTTGGGAGCAGAAGTAATTGCTGTAGAAAAAGGGACGATGACGCTGAAAGACGCTGTCAACGAGGCTTTGCGCGACTGGTCTTTTCATTACGAAGATTCCCATTATTGTTTAGGTTCAGCGCTAGGCCCCCATCCCTATCCGGAAATGGTAGCGACTTTTCAGTCTGTGATTGGCACAGAAGCAAAAGAGCAGATCAGAGAAATGATCGGACGCGATCCGGACCAGATCATCGCTTGTGTAGGCGGCGGATCTAATGCGATTGGGATTTTTTCCGCATTCATCGATAACCCATCTGTTGCTTTGATTGGCGTTGAAGCCGGTGGAAAAGGAGACAAACTCGGTGAGCATGCAGCGCGATTTAAAGGGGGAAGGCCAGGTGTGCTTCACGGATGCTACACTTACCTTCTTCAAGATGATTGTGGACAGGTTGCAGAAACCCATTCGATTTCTGCAGGTTTAGATTATCCTGCGGTGGGACCGCAGCATTCCGATCTCTATGCAAAGGGAAGAGCCAGCTATGAAAGTGTTACTGATGATGAAGCTTTAGCGGCATTTAAATTGCTCTCTCAGACAGAAGGGATTATTCCAGCGCTGGAATCAAGCCATGCACTTGCCTATGCGATGAAAACAGCGCGCAATCTGCCAAAAGACAGCGTCATTCTCATCAACCTCTCTGGAAGGGGAGAAAAGGATTTACCCCAGTTAATCGCTAAGGGGGTATTATGATTACTCAAGCTTTTGCAACAGGCCCTGCACTTATCGGTTATTTAACTTTAGGCGATGGCGGGCTCGATTATTCGCTTTCTTCTGCACTGGCGCTTGTGGAAGGCGGCGTAGACTTATTGGAAGTCGGGCTTCCCTTTTCCGATCCGATTGCCGATGGACCCGTCATTCAAAAGGCGATGGAACGCTCTTTGAAAGCGGGAACAAAAACAGAAGACCTCATTGCATTTTTGCACGCTTTCCGAAAGAAAAGCCAGGTGCCCATTGTGATCTTCAGCTATTTCAATCCCATTTTGACAGCAGGCCTCGCCTTTTTAGAAAGAGCGCATAAAGCTGGTGCAAATGGCATTTTGATCGTCGATGCTCCCTATGAACACATCCCTCAAACTTCGCTGGATCCCATTCTTGTCGTTGCGACATCAACACCACAGGAGCGACTGGAAAAAATTGTGAAGAAGGGGAGGGGATTTATTTATTACGCCTGTCAAAAAGGAACAACAGGAATGCGCACGGGATTGCCTCCGCATAGCGCTTCCGATATTGCACGCATCAAACAAGTCAGCTGCCTTCCTGTAGCTATAGGATTTGGCATCAGCTCGAAAGAAACAGCTAAAGAAGCCATTCAACATGCCGATGGTGTTGTCGTCGGATCCTACTTTGTAGACGCTATGGGGCGCAGAGCGTCCGCAGAAGAAATTGTACAACTTGTGAAAGATATAGATCCAAGGAGGGTCTTATGATTGTTCTCATCGATCGAAAAGCCACGTTAGAAGAGATTTCCGGATTGCAGAAGCAACTTGACTGGATGGGAATCAAAGCTAATCTCGTAGAAAGAGAGGGCAGGCTTTGCCTCGCGCTTGTAGCCGGCATTGACAAAACCGTCGATATCAAACAGTTTAAACTTCTTCCTCTAATTGAAGAAGTATTGCCGTTATCTCGGCCTTACAAGCTAGCTGCAAAAGAGGTGAAAAATGCACGGACTGTCATTGAATGCAGGGGAAGAACAATCGGCGGTGATGAGCTTGCGATCATGGCAGGTCCCTGCAGCATTGAATCGGAAGAACAGCTGATGGCCTGCGCTCAGTGTGTGAAAGAAAATGGGGGAAATATTTTGCGCGGCGGCGCCTTTAAGCCAAGGACATCTCCTTATGCCTTTCAGGGACTCGGAGAAACAGGGCTGCAATACCTTCAAAAAGCAGGACAAAAGTACGATTTGCTCACCGTTTCTGAAGTGATGGACGCGGAGCAAATTGAGCTTGTTGCTGCTTATGCAGACATTTTGCAGATCGGCGCCCGCAATATGCAGAATTTCAGCCTGCTTAAAAAGCTGGGTTCTGTAAAGAATCCTATTTTGCTCAAGCGCGGTTTGTCTGCGACGTATCAGGACCTTTTGATGTCTGCAGAATATATCTTAAGCGCCGGCAATCCCAACGTCATTCTTTGCGAAAGGGGAATCCGCACCTATGAGACATATAGTCGCAACACGCTGGATTTAGCCGCCGTTCCCATCCTCAAGGAACTGTCCCATTTGCCGATCATCGTCGACCCCAGCCATGGGACAGGGATCCGCAAGATGGTGGCTCCGATGGCCAAAGCGGCTGTTGCAGCAGGAGCGGATGGGCTCATGATAGAGATCCATCCCGTTCCAGATAAGGCCTTTTCAGATGCGGATCAAACTTTAGGTTTTGAACAGTTTACTGAATTAATGAAATCTGTTAAAATATTAGATACAATTATAGATCGCAGATAGTTACATTAATTCGAGGTAAAAATATTTTTATGAATGCTAACTTTGCAAGAATGCCTTCTAGAGAAGCTATGATAATGGCTGGTTCCATAGAGACCTTTGGAATGGACATTCCTGAAACTCCGTATCAAAAGCAGCTTGTGCAAACTTTTTATCCTCATTATTCCCCGAAAACGCTGCACTATACAGCCCCTCAAAAAAATGAGCTGCCAAAACAACCTATTTCCACAATAAAAACGGATTCTGGATATCGTTCTTATCAAGTGTTAGACCTTCCCGATTTTGGAAATGAATATTACCAACAAAATCTCGATTGGGGAAAACAGTTCTTAGCCGTGAACCTTTATGACGTTTGTTACGTTTGGAATGCTTTCCAAAAAAAAATAGTAGGAACAATCCATCATCGTCACGAGCTGCGCTGCGTGAAGTGGAATCCAGGTGGAGAGATAGTGGCTACTGGACAGGTTGATGCCAAGCTCTTGCTCACGGAAGTTTCAGAGGGAGCAAAAAAACTGCTTTCTCGAAAAGCGGAGAGAGAATCTCCTATTTTCAGTATGGATTGGCGCGCAAATAGTGAATTGACCTTGGGAACTACTTCAGAAATTCGGCATTTTGACGCGCGCAAAGGGAAGTTTGTGAAGAGAGTGCATACCGATGGAAGAATGCTTATTTCCATGGAGTGGTCTCTAGATCGCTATCAATTGGCTGTGGGTTCAAATGACGATAGCGTTAGCGTGTATGATATTCGAAATGGTTTTGATGAACCCGTTGTTCAATATGCCCACCTAGCAGGAGTAAAAGCGTTGCAATGGATGCCCGGGTCCTCTTTTTTGCTCAGCGGCGGGGGAACAAAAGATCGAACTATTAAACTTTTTGATGTCGCTCAAAACAAAGAGCTTTCTCAATTGGACGTAGAGGCTCAAGTGTGTTCCTTAGCTTGGCTCAACAAGCAAGTCATCGTTCTTGGATTAGGTTTTAGTGCGTCGCAGGCAGGCAATGTGCAATTTTTAAGCTATGATCCCACTAAGCACACTTTGAAAAAAATGGAAGCGAATAACGATCAGAAAGGGCGTATTTCGAACGTCTCAAAAGATCCCAACAGTTCTGAATTTTGTTCCGCATCCAGTGATGAAACCCTGCATTTTTGGGAGCCAAAACCCCAAATAACAGCTGGCTCGGGATCAAAGTCTATTTTTGATTATCATTCTCAGATCAGGTAGTCCGGGGTTGACTTAAGGTGAGCATTCAGATAGGCTGAGGCGAAACCAACGCGTTGAGCTGGGATTGCCATGACCAATGAAAATAAGAGAATTTCTTTTTTAAAAGAAGAAGGACGCGATTTTACCGCCGTATTGCGAGAGCGCGTCAATCAATTTTTTAAAGATGCGGGTGTGTCCTCGCGAGCCAATTTTGCGATGCACTTTAAAACCGCCTTCTATGCGACCTGTATTTTATTGGGTTACATTCTCATTCTTTCTAATCAGGGCTCCATGCTCGGCCTTTTTTTATCTTATATGCTCTTAGGCTTTGTGATGGCCATTGGCATCATGAATATTGCCCACGATGCCTTGCATGGGGCTTATGCCTCCAATTCCTTTAAAAATAGGGTGCTGGGATACTCGATGGATCTTTGCGGAGCTATTTCCTTTTATTGGAGAAAAGAGCATACCATCGATCACCACACCTTTACCAATATTGCAGAGCACGATTCCGATTTAGGAGTGCCTTACGTCTTGCGGCTTTGCCCAAAAGCACCTCGTTATTGGTTTCACCGCTTTCAGCATTTCTACGCCCCATTGCTTTACAGCATTAACCTGCTCAAATGGGTCTATTACTCCGATGTAAAACGATTGTTCAAAGTCTTAAAAGAAGGAAAAAACGCTCCTGGAAACCCTTCTCATACTGAAATTTTCTTTATGATTGCCTTCAAGTTTGTTCATATCGCCCTTTTCCTAGCACTTCCAATCTTTATTCTTCCCTTTGCTTGGTGGGTGGTTCTCCTGGGGTATTTCAGCTACCTTGCTTCTGCAGGTATCACAATGACCCTGATCTTCCAACTGGCCCATATCGTCGAAGATGTCGCTTTTCCTCTGCCCACAGAAGAGGGAAAGATGGAAACGAGCTTCTTGAAGCACCAGCTTGCGACCACCTCCAATTTTGCAGTCAATAGCCGGCTTGTTTCTTTCTTATTCGGCGGCCTTAATTTTCAGGTGGAGCATCACATTTTCCCCCATGTCTGCCATACCCATTTGCCAAAGATCAGTTCCATCGTCCGCGAGACGGCCAAAGAATTTGGGCTCCCCTATAATGAAAGCGCCACGTTTTTTGGGGCAGTGCGCTCCCATTTTAGGACCCTTCGTAAACTTGGTCGCTGTCCATGAACCTTTTAATGAGATAGCTCCGTGATCCGCAAAGAGAAGCTCGATGAACTGCAAGCCCGCATGGACCGCCTAGGGATCAAGCAGGATGACCTCATCGAGAAGTTTATCTTAGGATCGGGGAAAGGGGGTCAGAAGATCAATAAGACCTCTTCCTGCGTCTATTTGAAGCACATCCCTACCTCCATAGAGATCAAGTGCCAGCGCGACCGCTCGCGCGAAATGAACCGCTACTACGCCCGAAAGGAGCTTTGCGACCGGATCGAAGAAAGCATCTCTGAAGAGAAATCAGAGCGTCAGAAAGCCATTGAAAAGATCCGCAGGCAAAAACGGCGGCGCTCCCGTAAGAGCAAAGAAAAGATGCTAGCGGGAAAGAAAATCCAATCGGAAAAAAAATCCCTGAGAAGGTCTCCCAGGAACTTAGATAGCTAAGACTCTATCTGCGATTTCAAGCTTTGACGCTGTTCTAGTAAGCACAGGATCTTTTATTCAAGCCATTCTAAGTTGTTTTCCCGAGCCGCTTTTTGGAGCTAAAATAATCTGGTAGTCGATTACATCTAGGATTCTGGATAAAGTCTCGATAGTGATGTTTGTTTTTTTTCCCGATTTTAGGCTTTGGATAATTGTGGGGGATACTTCAGCTTCCGCAGCTAATTTTCTAACGGAGAGGTGATCTTCCTTCATAGCTGCAAGCAGCAACTCTGAGATAAGAAGTTCTCTATATTCTCTGTCGAGAAGGCGTTTTTGTTTTTTATTTTCTATGAATTTCTCATAGGTGGACTTAGTTTTCTTCTTCATAATAAGTTCCCTCTTTTATTCTTTTTTCATAGCTTTGAAAAGCTTTAAGGGCTAGCTCTTTTTCTCCTTGCGGAAGTTTTTGCGTCTTTTTCATAAAAGCATTGGTTAAGATGATTTTTTTCCCTTTAATAAAAAAGCATAGATATCGATCCGGTTGAGGTTTGAATGCATAGATTTTGTCGCCTTCATTTCGGAATTTTGTTTCATCAAAAATCTTTCCATGGTCACCCATTAATCGAAGAAGGTTGAGCAATTTTCGCTGCTTACTTTCTGGTTGTTTTTCAAAGTATTCCAGAGCTTGTGATTCACCCTTGGTGTCAAAGTACCATTCAATCGTAAATTCACTTCCTTGATAGGCGACGAATTCTTTCATCTTATCTCCCTTTTGCCTATATCTTATATAGTACCATAATAGTGGTACAGTGTCAAGCTATAAAATACACTATTTTATACTACTGGAAAGATTGAACTAATCGGAAAAGAAATCCCTGAGAAGATCTCCCAGGGATGCGTCTGAATAAGAGAGAGCCCTAACTATTTCTTTTTAACAATGTAGAGTTGATGCTCGCCTACAGTGCAGTTAATTACCTCAAAGCCTTCTTTCTCAAAATCGGTAGATTCTAATAGGCTCTTTCCTAAGCCTGCTAAGACCAAATAGCCGCCTGATTTTAAATAGCGATCGACCTTTCTTAAGACGATCAGAGCATCCTGTTGGGACTCTAAAACTTGGTGCGTCAAAATTCCTGAACCTATGGCAATATCCACGCAGCCCTCAGGCAGATTCCCATAAGAATCATCGCTGATAAGATTCGTTTGAAACAGCTCGACTTGGTGGCCTGCTAAAAGTGTTTTCGCATGCTCTAAAGAGGGGGCGCTTAGCTCTAAAAAGGTATAGTGTGCATTTATAGGATAAGCGTCAGATTTAACGATTTTTTCAGCGAGCAATCCATTTCCACCGCCGATTTCCAAAATCGTGGGGGAAGTATTACCGCTTTCTTGATTTAACTTTCTTAGGATATTGAAAACAGCGGAAGTTATCGTGGGATAAATGCGTTTTTGATAAGTATCAATGGGGACATCAGCGTTCATGCATTTTTCTTGCCACCAATTGTCCCAATAAGAAGCTTTTCGAGCATAAGTGACTTTTCTCTCAAAAAATTCCAGTTGATTTCCTTTACAGATAAAACCAAAGAAAGCTTTCTTTTTGATAAAATCGTATAAAACATCGTTTGTGCTGAATTCTACGCATTGTTGGTTGTTTTTGATGCATATTATGGGGTCTCTATACCATTCAGGACTGTAATTATAGGAGCTTGTAGCATAGAACTCATAGGTATCCAAAGTTCTTTGGTCATTTTTTAGTTGAACTCTATATTGAAGAAGCATTTGGTTCATTTGCATCGATTCAATAGGTTTTCCATCTAGTTGAATCTTCGCATCTATAGCGATCTTAAGTGAGGTTTTTAAATCTTTCCCTATTTGCTTATCTTCAGTAGGTTGTCTTGCGATTAGAGCTTTCTCTCCTATTTTATTCGTATTGGGTAAGTAGACAGCTTCTCTATCCTCATAGGGATAAAATATCCAAACAAACGGATTGATTTTTTTAAACGCGGTCAAATATTTATCATTCGGCTGCCAAATGTTGAGGATCCTTTCGCATTCGGATTGCATAACCTGATTTAAATCCAGGGGGTTTATTACAACAGGGATTGTTTCGAATACCGATAGAATTTCCTCATAGGCTTGGAAGTAGAGATCTGCTTGCAGTTCTGTGTCCTCATTCATGCCTAGCTTTTCCAAATAATCCTCTAATCCACTGCTGGGAATTTGCTTTGCCTGGCTCTGATTTTCTTTCAGCAGCATATTATATTTAAAGTTGATCAATGAGCGGACATTTGCCTGATGTTTGTCATTTGTCTGCTGAAGAAGATCGAAGAAGTTTTGGGTTATGATTTGTATATTTAAGGAAGGTACTGGTTGTATGTAATCAGAGAGCACACGCTTATAGGCCTTCATATATAAATCGGGGCGCACAATACATGTGGTTTGATCCATGCCTAATTGATCCAGATCCTCTCCACCTGGAATAGCATGAGCCGATAATTGCCACTCTATGAGCATGTGATTATATTCTTGGTTGATCATTCCTCGGACATTGGCGCTACATGCAATATTTTGTTCATGCAAAAACCAAAAGCAATG
>JAHFTO010000017.1 GCA_023269355.1 Chlamydiota bacterium
GGGCTTGGAGGCGATGTTGAGGCGGTCGACTCCGATGCTCCTGCGGATAGACTCGAGAACATCAGGACCGGCGCCGCCAGATAGGCTAACGAGGACGCTGGCAAGCTGAATTGCTTCTGAGTGGCTGATCTCGCTGATCTCTTTGTTAAAGAGGATGAGGGCTAGGATTGAGCTTGTGGGTTTGTAAGGATTGGACTGGAAGGTGAGCTGGGGCGCCATGAGAGGGCCGTTGAGCATGGCTGTGATGGTGACATCGGGTAGGTTGAGCGTTCCATTTAGGTGCAGATAGGCTGAAGGAGTGGGTTTATCAATGAAGACCACTTCGCCTTCGGTCAGCTTGAAGACTTTTCCAGAGAAGAGATATTCCCCCTTGATCAGCTTTAGGGTGCCGTTTGCAGCGATGTTGGTATTAGTTCCGTAGAGATGGACATTGCCCTCGAGCTCTGCATTTAAGCCTCTTCCTGCCACTTTAACGGTGCCTTCTGAGGTGACTTCCATGTCCATATGGAAAGTGAAATTGGGATGAGCGGAAGGATTGGCAGGGGTCATATGAAGAGGAGTGTTGATGTAGGTCACTGGCATATTGGGGATTTCATAGGGGAGACGCTCGCTGATTTGAATCTTGGCGGCGGCGACAAGGAGGTTTCCTTGCGCATTCAGCGTATTGAGGTTGCCCGTGAGATAAAGCGGGCCTGTCAAATTGCAATCGATCATATCAAAGCCCACAGCATGGAGCTTGTTCATCTCTGCTTCAAATGCGTAGGGGAATTTTTTTTCGGGTTGGAGCAGAATTTTACCAGAGGCGAGAAGATGGCCCGATTGATCATCTTTTGCGGTGAGTTTTGTAAGGTGGATTTCTGTGTCTTTGGCTTCAAATGTTCCATCGATGCTGTAGAGTTCGATGCCTGTGAAATAGTTCTTGTAGGTGCCATTTTGCAATTCGAGTTCTCCTTTGAGGGAGGGGGAAGCAAGGGTGTTTGAAAGGAAAAGATGGCAGGAGAGCCAGCCGGCAAAGTGGTTAGTCCCTAAGTTAACAAAATCAAACAAGTCTTGCACTTTACCTTCAGCAAGAAGCTCTGAGGAGATGTTTTTTGTAGGATCGAGGCTGATGTTCAGGGGATAGGTAGTATGTTCGATGGGAAGAGAAGCGCTGAAATCGAAGAATTGCTTATCTGTAGCATTGAGCGTAGAGTGAACCTGCATTCTTCCTTGGCTTAGGTTGGCTTGCAAAACTCCTTTGGCATTGAGCGGCTGTGTTTTGCCAAAATGAATCACCCCAGCTTCTTCGAGTACAGCGTTTAAAACGCCTTCCATGCGATCAGGAGACGCATCGAAATAGCCTTGAGAGGAAAAATGACCATGCAGCGCAAACCGCGGTTTGAAACAACTTAAGATCTCCAGAGGAAAATGTTTGAGTTCCCATTTTCCTAGAGATCGGATGGGACTGAGCTCAAATGTTGTGAAAAGACTCCCTGAACCGATTTTGAAATCCAGAGCGCTTAAGTCAAGTTTCTGGATGCCCCATTGGAGCTCACAAGGGTATTGCAAAGAGAAAGGTACTTCGGCCAGATCTCCCGTAAGCTGAGTTAGTTCTAGAGTGAACAGTGATGGGTCAAAATTCCAAAACCCTTTGGCATAGCAAGAAAAGGGGCTTTCGATTCTTCCTTCCGCATCTAGGAAGAACGGCCATTGCACTTCATCTGATTTGGTTTCAAAGTTAAGCCGGCTCAAATAAAAGCTGGGGGTGTAGATCTTTTCTGCGAGAAAATTGAGTTTTCCTTGTGGAAC
The DNA here is from genome assembly GCA_023269355.1 of Chlamydiota bacterium. Classification (GTDB taxonomy): domain Bacteria; phylum Chlamydiota; class Chlamydiia; order Chlamydiales; family Rhabdochlamydiaceae; genus CAJCIW01. Next base: position 1,789 of record JAHFTO010000017.1, read on the forward strand.
ATCGAAGAGATCTTCAATGTCGGCATGCAGAGTAAAATCGTCGATAAGGGTCTCTTGATAACGCACATTCTTGGCAACTAGCACGCACATCGCATTTTGTTTTTGTTCTTCAGAGGAGAGATGGCATTCTGCGGTGAGTTTTCCGCTCACCCTTTTTTCTTCAATCAGCGGGCCAAATCGTTCCAATTGCTCCACATCGGCAAATAAAGAGCCCTGGTATTGCTTATTAGCAATAGCGTAGTCGAGATATCCACGCAATTTACCATCGGGACAGTCCACATACAAATCAGCAATGGAAAGAAGTGTTTCTGGTATGAATTCACAAGAAAACGAAGATTCGAAGGGGATGGCTGCATCTGTGGAAAAGAGTTTTGCATCTGCTTCCCATACCTTGTTTCTGACTTCTCCCTGCATTTCTCCATGTACCGTACCAGCAGCATAGTGTTTAACAGTCAAATCTTGAGTTTGCGCTGCAACATTAAAATGGCCCTTTTCAAAAGTGATTTTTCCATTTGAGTTTCCTTTCAGAAAACTATCCCAGAGTGACAGATCAGGTGTAGAAAAAGAAAGTTGGAGAGTGTCTTTTTCAACTTCTTTGCACAATTTTGCTACACCCTGGAGTTGAATAAGATCGCTGCTCAGCGCAAGACTGTGAAAGTCAATTTCTTCACTAGAGGGTAATGAAAATGGGGATTGAAAAGACCAATCTCTGTTTAAAACAGGATGGTTTTCAACGTTGACCTTGGTCATGTTCACTTTGATGTTTCCAACTAGAGCTTCCTTTGTCGCAAGTTGGTCGTAAAGGATTCCTTCCCAAGTGGTCCAAGGGCCTTTGAGATCCATCTGAGCGGCCAAAGCAGTATCGAAGGGCAGAGAGAGGAATGCGGGTATGCTATCGATGTGGATGTTGATCTTGCCAGCGATGTAGTCCGTTTTTTTGCTGCCATTTAGAAGAACTTCGAGATAGGTTTTATTTTCTTGTGGGGAAAAGAGGTTGATGTCGAGAGAAAAATCCTGTTTTTTCTTGTGGAATTTCGCGCTGCCAAAAGCGCCCAAGGACAGGCCCAAGCCGCTGGTGCGGTTAGTGAGTATTAATTCTGAGAGGAGAAACTGCCGGATGTGGATGGGATAAGGGATCGAAATGGCATGGATTTGCTCTCTTAAGAATGTTTTTGCATCTTGGGATGAAAGGTTGACCTCAGATTGTTTGGAGAAAGAAAAGGCATATTCTGCACGTTCGACTTTTAAGGAGTTGATGGACAAACGACCTCGCAAAAGAGGCAAGATGGCAACGCGCAATTGGATGTTGGAGAGCTTAAGTTCATTATCTTGGCCGAAATCAAGTGCGATTTTTTTGATGCGCCAGGTAAAAGGGAGCGGGCCTTCGATTTCTTCGATATGCGCAACAATCCCTTCTTTTTGCAAAGCGGCAGTGATTTTTTCCTCAATCTGCAGTTTTGCCCACTTTGTTTGAAGGATGGCAAATAGAATGCAAAAAAGAGAAAGCAGAGCGATGATTACAATGCAGATGGAGCGCGAGAATTTCATCAAGAATTGCATCATTTGGGTATCCTTAGAACATTTGTCCTATGCTTACATAAACTTTGAATATAGAGTCGATCTCTTTTCGGCGGTCCAGCGGGAAGGCCAAATCGACGCGGAAAGGACCCATAAACGTAAAGAATCGGAATCCAAGCCCTGCCGATTTATACCATTTTCCATGGATCGTCGGATATTCTGTTCTGTAGACGCTTCCCATGTCAAAAAAAGGCACAAGTCCAATGGTATTGGTAAGGCGAAACCTTGTTTCAAACGTATAGTAGATTGCAGACCTGCCTCCAATCGGCTTGCCATGGACAAGAGGGCTGACGCTTTTATACCGGTATCCGCGTAAATCCTCTTCTGTTCCGCCTAAGAATCGGTTGCAAAGGGGAACGGCGGGAAGCCCATTGCTTGTAATAAATCCTAGCGTCAATTTGTGCGCTAAAACCACTCTTGCTTTTGCGTCGATGGGATTATAGAGACCGGCAGTGAACTGCTGAGTGAGATAAACTTCTTTGGACTCGGCGACATTAAGCGCAGGTGTAACGGTGTATTGCAATGTAGCGCCGCGCGTGGGGTTAAGAAGGCTGTTTGCAGTGCTCCAGCGCAGATAAAACGGTACTTCAAAAAGCCAGTAGTTGCCATTTTGAATGCTTGCAGTGACATAGAGTCTGCTGCCTTTAAACCCTAGTGAACCGCGAAGATGGGTACTGACTTGTCTCTCAAATCGGTCCATGAGGCTGTAAGAGCGCATCGAGTAAGCAAAAATATCTTCGTGCGCAGCTTGAGCCTGTGCAATCATGTCCTGGCCCACGCGGTTGAAATCGGGATGCAGATAGGATGCAATGCCCGTCTGGCTGATGCGCGTAATATCGCCCTGAAAACTGAGCGTTCTGCCCATTCCTCCAACGTTGTTGTTGGCCCAGCCAAAGGTCACACCGGGACCAAACACCGTTTGATAGCTCACACCGACATTGACGCTTTTGTGTTTTGTCTCGTTCACTTCGATTTTGAGAGGAATTTCACCATTTTGGGATGGGACTTCTTCGTGAGTGATCAAGACAGAGGAAAAAAGGCCTGTGTCGATCAAACTATTTTGCGTTTTGTCGACAAGCCTGCTGTCGTAGACTTTGCCTTCTTTCCACGCCAATTTTTGCTGGATAAAACGAGGTTTAACTCGGGTTGTTCCTACAATTGTCGTCGGTCCAAATTCTGTTTTTGGACCCGTTTTTACTTGGAGCTTAACCCGGACGGTTTTTGTTTTCCCATCCACCACCACATCGCGGCTGTCAATTTTTGCCAAAGGGTATCCGCATTCGGAAAGGCGCTGGAGTACTTTCATCTCCGAATCTAAAATCGTCTTTGTGAGTGCCGGTTTGTGAAGCTCCACATCGACATCTTCCAAACTCACATGACAGCATGTATTGGCCACCGCAGGAGATTCACAGTAAAGCTGGATGTCGAACTCTTCCAAACGGTAGCGCGGTCCGGGATCGATTAGGACAATCACTGTCACATCGTCATACATTTCTTGAATTTGGATGTTGACTTTCGCTTCATAATAGCCATGAGCTTGCAGAATCTTGATCATGGAAGAAATATCGGAATCAGCGCGATAGCGCAGTGCATTGATGGAGGCAGGAGGGCGGCGTTTGAGAGAGGTAAGATGTGCCGCGAGCTTAATTTCTTTAAGCGCTCGGCTGTCGTCAAGTCCTTCGAAATTCACGTGATAGGATATCCCTTCCGCAAGCAGAGCAAGCGGCGCGATGGCAAACAACAGGAAAGAGACAAATAGTCGGCGAGGCATTAGAGAGTGTTTTAGCACATTGGGAGTAATTTGCAAAATTTTGTAAATTTCTTTAAGGTTGAACCTTTATCTTAAAAGGAACTACACCCATGCTTACAGAACATTTGACTCGTACAGAGCGGCCTTTATCAGAAAGTATTTACCAGAAAAGTTGTACACTGATGCCCGGTGGCGTCAATTCTCCCGTTCGTTCATTTAAGGGGATGGAATTGTCTCCCCTTATTGTCAAAGAGGGAAAAGGGGACACGATCTGGGATGTCGACGGGCATTCTTACATCGATTTTTGCCAGGCTTGGGGATCTTTGATCTTGGGACATTCACCTGAACATGTGATGGACAGAGTCGCTCAGCAACTCTACCAAGGGACATCATTTGGTATTGCAACCCCTTATGAGATGCAGCTTGCAGAAATCATCACGCGCCACTTGCCATCCATAGACAAACTGCGCTTTGTCTCCTCGGGATCGGAATCCACGATGTCAGCGATTCGACTTGCTAGAGGTTTTACGGGCAAATCGATCATTGTTAAATTTAACGGACATTACCACGGCCATTCCGATAGTCTTTTAATTAAAGCCGGATCTGGTGTGAACCATCTTCCCGGCGCCTCATCCAAAGGAGTTCCTGAGGAGCTCGTAAGGCTCACCGCTTCTTTGCCTTTTAACGACCTGGAAACATGCCGCGCCTTTATTCGCAGCCGTGATGACATCGCAGGGGTGCTGCTCGAACCTGTCGCTGGAAATATCGGTGTCGTGCCAGCAAAAAGAGAGTTTCTTGAAATGCTGCGCGAGGAGACGGCAAAAAAAGGGATCGTTCTTATTTTTGATGAGGTGATTACTGGTTTTCGCGTGGGATTAAACGGCGCTCAAGGTGATTACGGCATTGTGCCTGATATGACCTGCCTTGCCAAAGTGATTGGTGGAGGCTTTCCAGCAGCTGCCTTTGGAGGAAAGAAAGAGATTATGGATATGACTGCGCCCTTAGGTCCTGTGTACCAAGGCGGGACACTCTCGGGCAATCCACTCGCTATGTGTGCAGGCGTAGAAACATTAAAAACCCTAGAGCAACCTGGATTTTTCTCTTTGCTTAAAGAGAAGTTAGACGCATTTCTTTTACCCATTCGAGAAAAGATTGAACACGACGAGTTAAATGTAGCTCTGCAAAGCGTCGGATCGATGTTTACCATTTTCTTTGGTCTCACAAAAGTCGAGAGCAAAGAGGATTTAGCGAAGATGGACGAAGAGCGGTTCAAACATTTCTTTCGCTATCTCTTTGAAAGGGGAGTGTATATTTCTCCCTCTGCTTATGAGGCGCACTTCCTTTCTAGCGCGCATACCGATGAGCATCTGAAATTCACGCAAGATCTGATTTTGGAATACTTTGACTTGTATCTCTAGGTGATTTTATTAAGGTCAAAATTCAGGGAAGTGCTATCGTCGTGGCCAAAAAGACCTGATTTATGGCGATTATTCTTCTTCTTTCAATTGCCGGGATTCTCCTGATTTTCCTGGAGTTTTTTCTCCCTGGAGCAGTCCTTGCTGTCCTCGGATCATTGGCCCTGCTTGTCAGCATCGGGCTTTTCTTCGCCGAATACCCCGCTTTATGGGGCATTGGTTATATGTTCTCCATACTTCTTGCCGTCTTTCTGGTTTGCAAATTTGCCCTTTGGCGTTTACAGCGCGGCAGACTTGGAGGCAAGTTCTTTCATGGAGAGGACCAAGAGGGTTACACAGCTTCCACTTTTGACTCTAGCCTCATAGGAAAAGAAGGGATTGTTTCCACCGAACTAAAACCTGCAGGGTATATCCTTGTTGATGGAAAGCAGTATCAGGCCCTCTCAGAAACAGGTTTTATTAGTAAAGATACCCCAATACAAATCATCAGCGGCAAGGGTTCCCATCTCATTGTTCGCCCCAAATAAAGAGTTTATATGTTTGCTACGCATCCGATTCTTGCAGAGATCACCTCTAATGTAAGCGGTTTTTTCTTATTGCTCGTTGCCTTAGTCGCTTTGATCGCTGTGATCCTTTTTTTCATGATGTTGCGGTACATCAGCTTGTGGTTTCAGGCGTTTGTGTCGGGGGCTCCTATTTCTCTATTCAACATCATTGGGATCAGTTTGAGAAAAATCCCTCCTCGCATCATTGTGAGTGCGCGCATTACCTCATTTAAAGCAGGCCTTAAGCAAATCACTGTCTCCGACCTCGAGACACACTATCTTGCAGGAGGAAATGTCCTCAACGTCGTTCAAGCGATGATTGTTGCGGATAAAGCGAATTTTCCTCTGACATGGCGCCAGGCAACAGCGATCGACCTTGCTGGACGCGATCTTTTAGAAGCGGTGAAAACTTCTGTTAACCCTAAAGTCATCGACTGTCCCGACCGCGGTCAAGGGGACTACATCACCGCTGTCGCTAAAAACGGCGTTCAGTTGAGATGTAGAGCTCGTGTTACGGTGCGCACCAACCTTCTCCAGCTCGTCGGCGGAGCGACGGAAGATACCATTATTGCCCGGGTCGGCGAAGGGATTGTCAATGCAATTGGAGCCGCAGAGTTTCATACTGACGTCTTAGAGTCGCCTCAGCGTATTTCCCGCCTTGTGCTCGATCGCGGCCTCGATGCTCAGACAGCCTTTGAGATCCTTTCCATCGATATCGCAGACATCAACGTCGGTGATAATATCGGTGCTCTTCTTAGAGCAGCCCAGGCGGAATCAGATAAGCAGATCGCACAGGCCAAAGCTGAAGAGCGCAGAGCCATGGCGGTTGCTATGGAGCATGAGAACAGCGCTGAGGTGTGCAAGATGCAGGCAAAATTTGTAGAGGCAGAAGCACAGATCCCGATTGCGATTGCCGATGCCTTTCGCAAAGGCAATTTAGGCGTTATGGACTATTACCGCATGAAAAATATCCAAGCGGATACAGACATGCGTAAATCTCTTTCCAAAGATGATGATAAGTGATGAAGCTAGAAAACTTGGGTGAGTACATTGTTCCTGTCGTGATCATGGTTCTGTATTTTTTGCTGACTGGAATAAAAAAAACAAAGAAGCCTCCTGTTCACGCTCATCAAAAAAAGCGAGAACCTCCCGCTGCTTTGAAACAACCCCATAAGCAGTTGCAGCCTAAACCGAAGTCTCCTGCACCTGTTCCCGAAAAGATCCTACTTTCTACTCCCAAAACAGCCCTCAAAAAAATCTCCCGCTCAGAGAAATTGTTAAAAAAACAATCTCTGCGCAATGCTTTCCTAATCAAGGAAATTTTAAATCGTCCCTACGACTAATCACGAGGTACACAATGACAACGACAGCTGTAGTTTCAGATTCGACTCAAGGTTTAGATTGCTTTTCTCAGTTTTATCAACTCTTCTCCTCTGTAGGCTCTATGTTTGGTAGCATTACAGAATGTACAGATTCTGTGTTTCGCAGAGTTGAGGTGCAGAAAAAAGATGAGCAAGGAAACATTAAATTTTATCCCAAAAATGAAAAGATTGTCGATCCGCAGACAGGAGAGACAAAGACAGTGAGTAAACACATTTCCGTCCTCAAATACACAGAAGATGTCACAACAGGTGATTTGTACATGGACGAAGAGTGGTATGTCGTTGCGTTCAAATGCGCCATGCTTACATTGGGCATTCCTATTTATACCGTTGGAAAAATGGTCTACAATGCAGGCTGGCTTCTCTATCAAATTGGAAGCATTGCCTATAATGCCATTGCTCTTTTTGCTGAAAAAATTTCCAATGGAAATCTATCAGAGGCTTTTCAAACATTCTACTGCTCTAGCATCCAAATTTTAAAAGCCATGGACACGCATCTGACAGAGATTGTAATGGCTCCTCTTTTTGGTATTGGTTGTGAGCTTGCTGCGATTTATGGATTATTCAAACCCTATCACGGCCGCAAGTATGAAGCCATGATGGAAAAAGCATGGCAGCACAATGCATCTTATAAAATAGATCTGCGCAACGTGCCTGCTCGCCCAGGAGAAAACTGCTGGACGGCATTCGCCAAAGATTTCAAGGATGGACATCCTGTCTATCTCGCTCATTGCTTCCAGGTGCGCGGCAATACCCACGAACCCCGCATCATTGTGAACAAGGTTCTTCCGTAGATCGCCAGAAACCAGCGAGTGTTTTTACTCGTTGGTTTCCTCTTTTTCTTCGTAAGTGGTGAGCGTTCTGACTTCGTATTGCGATTCTGAGATGAGCACTTTTTTGTTCCCGATCTCAACGATGTAGAGCATGGACTTGGGACTCAAAGCGCGTTTTTCAATGATATTGATCGTGCGGCCAGTTCCCATCTTCAACTTTCCTCCGCTGAGCCTGCGCAAGATCCAAAATGTCGCAAAGACTAGAAATACTATCCCTAAAAGAGTGACAATCATACGGACAAAGGCACCTTCATAAGAAGTGGTCATTTCCTCAGAAGAGGGAAGGGGAGCTGGTCCCTGCTGAGGTGTAACTGTTGGCGCTGGTTGAGCGGGCTCTGGAGCTGCAGGAGTGTTTTGCGTCTCTTCTTGAGGAGCTAGGGCCGGCTTGCTATCTGCATAGGCAAGCGGTGTGCTGAGGAGTAAAAGGGGGAGCAGCACATTTTTGAACAGTATCTGTTTTTGCATGGGTATGATCCTTTTGAGACCAGTGTGGGTTTATTTCTATTTTTTTTCAACCTAATGGCACAGCAATTTTACAAAACCTACCCACTGACATCGAGTGGGTAGGTTTTGTAGATTTAACATATTATCCCATCCTGTTAAACTTGAGTTTATATGAAAACACACCTTGGTTGGATAGCCCTAGACCTTGACGGTACGATCACCGATCATACCCACCACGCTCCTAAAGAGGTGGTGCAGTTTCTGCATGACCTTCAGCAGCAGGGATGGGAAATCGTCTTCATCACAGGCCGTACCTTTTCCTTTGCCTGGCATATAGTGCAAGCTTTTGATTTCCCTTATTACCTCTCAGTACAAAATGGAGCGGATATCATTTTGATGCCTGAGAAACAACTCGTTGCAAGGCATTACCTCGATGAGCGCATCCTTCCTGTTTTGGAAGAGGCGTATTTGGGCAAGGAAGAGGACTTTTTGGTGTACGCAGGTTTTGAAAATGGCGATTTTTGCTACTACCGCCCCGAGCGCTTTTCTCCCGTATTTTCTGACCATATCCGACGCAAGATCATGCCCCTATCTCCAGAGCCATGGCAAAGCCGCAAGGATTTTCATTTTGGAAAGAATTTCTCTTTTCCACTGGCCAAGTGCTTAGGCAATCGAGACTCGATGTTCGCAGTGAACAAAACCTTGCACGAATATTCTGAGTGTTCAGCGACACTGATTCGAGATCCACTCGGGGACAACATCTATTTGATCCTTGTGACCGCAAAGCTTGCCACCAAAGGGAACGCGCTGAAAACCATTCAGCAGGTGACGGGGAAAAAAGGAAAGACCATTGCTGCCGGCGATGATTTGAACGACATCAGTATGCTTCAGGTTGCAGATGTCAAGATCGTCATTGAGACAGCACCTGCAGAAATGCACTCTATGGCATCTATTATCGCAAAGCACGGCAAGCAGCACGGCATCATTGATGCCTTAAAACAAGCAACTAGGTAGTTACTGCCTCTGATCTGTGCAGCGCTTCGCTGTCTATGGCGATCCCCATTGCATGCATCCCATTGTCGACGTATAGAGTGACCCCTGTAATTCCCGATGCCAATGAAGAGCATAGGAAGGCAGAAGAATAACCGATCTCTTCTGCTTTTAAATCTTTGACGAGTGGGGCGTTTGCTTTAGAGTACTCGATCATATCATCGATGAAGCCAATCGCTCTTGCAGCGCGGCTTCTTAAAGGCCCTGCAGAGATGGTATTGATGCGGAGGTTCCACTTACGCCCAGCTTCATAAGCGAGCGTCTTTGTATCGCTCTCTAAAGCAGCTTTAGCGGAACTCATGCCCCCGCCGTATCCAGGAACCGCTTTTTCTGAGGCCATGTACGTTAAAGAGATGCAGGAGCCGCCTTCATTCATGATGGGGCCGAAATGTTGCAGGAGGCTGACAAAAGAATAGCTAGAAGCGCTAAGTGCAGCGAGATAGCCATTTCTGGAAGTTTCAAGCAGGGGCTTTTTGACTTCAGGGCCGTTGGCTAAAGCATGGACGAGAATATCGATCTTGCCAAAGTCTTTTTCTACAGCAGCTGCTACTTCAGTAATCGTATATCCAGAAGCATCCATGTAGCGCTTATTCTCTTTGATCTCTTGGGGGACATCTTCTGGTCTATCAAAAGACGCATCCAGTGCGTAGACCTTCAGATACTCCATCATCTTGCCATTTTGCAGCTGGCGGGACTCATCAAACTTGCCCAAGCTCCAAGACTGTGTGAAGATCTTTAAGATCGGCGTCCAAGTGCCGATAATGATCTCGCAACCCGCTTCCGCCAGTGCTTTGGCAATCGCCCAGCCATAGCCTTGATCATCGCCAATGCCTGCAATAAAAGCTTTTTTACCTTTAAGATTGATAGACAGCATGAGTGCTCCAATATCTTTAATTTTGAAGCAAAATCATACCAGAAAAGGAAAATCCTAGAAACTTATTTCTTACCCGAAGACTTCCGCATCATCATCCGTTTCCAGCCTTCAGCAGTCAATAATTTAGGTGAGGAAGGCTTTTTTGCCTTGTGGACAGGCTCTTCTTTAGGTTTTTCCATGATTTTTTTTTTGACAGGAGCGGGTTTTGGTTTTTTTTTGAAGAATCGTGAGATCATACTGCTCTTCCTCCCTTGAGTATAGAATACCAGTGTTTTTGGGGGATTGTCAAGTTATTTATTGAGACTCTTGTGTTTTGAAAATGCTTCAGGTAACCTGACTCACATGGCACAGATTGAGATCACATACGAAGGGGACCTAGCTACGCGCTGCGTCCATTCAGAGAACAAGGCAGAAATTCTCACAGACGCCCCTAAAGAAAACAAGGGACAGGGCAGGGTCTTTTCGCCCACCGACCTCTTTGCCGCCTCTTTAGGGTCTTGTATGCTGACCCTGATGGGAATCGCAGCTAAGGGCCTGCAGATCGATATTCAGGGCATGAGGGCTACAGTATCCAAAGAGATGACCTCCGTTCCTAGTCGGCGCATCAGCAAGCTGTGCGTTGCCTTTTCCTGCCCGCATCGTTTTTCCGATGAAGTGACAGCCAAATTGATTCACGCTGCGGAACATTGCCCTGTACATCACAGTTTGCATCCTGATATTGTGCTAGAATTCACATATAGCTGGGGAACTTGAGTGAAATACCAGAGTTTGATCGCTTTTGAGAAGCATCTTGAGCAAGCGGCGAAGGTGCACCTTTCCCACGTCTTTCTCGTCGTCTCGCCTTGTTCCTATGAGCGCAAGAAGATTGTCCAGAAAATCCTCCATGCGATAGAGATCAAGGAGAAGAACATCCAGCTTCAAACTAGAGAGGGGACTCAAGGTCCTATCGAAGATGTCATCGACACGCTCAATACGACATCCCTTTTTACCGGCAAGCAAGTTCTCTACGTCGATGGCATCGATAAGGTTAAAAAAAATGGCCTGAGCGCCTTGGCTAACTATGTGGGAAGTCCATCCCCATTTTCCCATCTCATTCTTGGAGCAAGTTCCGCTAAAAGCCTCACAGAAATAGCCACTAAAGGGAAGAAAGAGCTGATCATTTGCGATCTTAGTGATGAAAAACCCTGGGACCGCAAAGACCGCCTTAAGCGCGCCCTTGTCGAACATGCTGCAAAAGCGGGCAAACGTCTGCACGGCGATGCCGTGGAATACCTTTTAGAAAGTGTCGGACTCAATCTGCCGAGTCTTGAGCAAGAAGTAGAAAAGTTGATCACTTATGCCATTGAGCAAAGAGAGCTGACCCTTCAAGACGTCCGTACTCTTTGTGCAACCGAGCAAAGCCAGACCCTCTGGCAGATCTCGGAGCAGATCGCCTGGAAAGAAGCACTTCCCAAACTTGAAGAAGACCTCGATCTCAGTCTATTGCTGCCCCTAGTAGCCCAGCTCCGCACACAGTTTCAAAATGGACTTTCCGTGTCTGTTTTGATCGAGAGGGGAACGCCCCATGCTGAGATCGCCCACTATCTTCCTACCATTAAATCCTCCACTTTAGATAAAATGCTCCCCTTAGCAAAAGCCAGGCGCTCTTCCTTTTTCAAACGCGCCTTGGATCTGCTGTTTGAGATGGAACTGATGGCCAAAAACAGCTCTTTTGAACCAGCCCTTATCCTAGACCTATTTTTAAGTAAATTGACCCTGCTCAAAAAACATTATGCTGTATCTACTTCCTAATCTCCTCTCTGATGCACCCGATCACGCAAGCCAGCTTCCTACAAGCGTCGATAGCGCAGTCGCCCAGCTGACAGGCCTTATCGCTGAAAATGAAAAAGAGGGGAGGCGGTTCTTACGTCGTTTTACTTTTCCCCCGCCAAAGACGTTTAGAGATATACGTATCCTTGAGCTCAATGAACATACCTCCTTGGAGGATAAGAAAGAGCTCCTCAAAGAAATCAAGAAAGGGGGCATCTGGGGACTTGTGTCAGACTGCGGTATGCCCTGTCTTGCCGATCCTGGAGCAGACCTTGTCTTAATGGCAAGAGAACAGAAAGTTCCCATTCAGACATTCGCTGGGCCCTCCAGCATCCTGCTTGCCCTAGTCCTCTCTGGTCTTGGAGGGCAGCATTTCACCTTCCACGGCTATTTGCCCAAAGAAGAAGCATTGCTGATTCAAGAACTCAAAAGAATTGAAAAGCTATCCAGTAAAGAAAAATCGACCCATCTCTTCATTGAAACCCCTTATCGCAATCTAAGAATGTACGATAAAATCCTCCTCTCTTTAGATCCCAAGACGTGGCTATGCCTCGCCTGTGATCTCACATCGCAAGAGCAGTATGTAGAGACAAAAAGAATTGGGGAGTGGAAAAGGCAGGCCGCTCATCCAGAGATAGATAAGCGGCCTGTGGTATTTACGATTAGAGCTTAGTAGCCTTTGGTATCCAACCAGTTCTCAAGGTCATACTGAGAGATATGAAGGCAAGCTTCGAGCGCTTGGAGCGCTATGTGTTGCATTCCACTGTGCTGTAAGTTGTGCTTTGCAAAATCCGTGTCCCAATCTTCTACCTTAATTCCAGAAGCGATCGCCATCGCTCTTACGACGCGCAAGAAACGGTCTTCTTTAGGCAGTTGCTGTAATTTTCCATGGAATTCCCAAGATTTTTTGCCGTAGTAGATCTCGAGGAGCTCAAACCCTTTATGCATGAACTCACCGCTTAAGCCTGTCCAGACAGATAAATCTTTGGAAGTCTTTTCAAAGGCATCCTGCATGTTAAGCTTGTTATTTCCGTTGATTTGAGAAACGTGCTGCTCTGCAGTCCCTTGGCATAGATAGCATTTAAAGGCGTGTCGCAGTGCATCTCTCTTGATGATCTCTGGTAGATGATCCCAGTGGGTGCCTGGGAAAATCACCTCGATGTAGGAAATCAGCGGGATGTAATTATCCTTTGCTGTGTAAACCTTAGGCTCGGTGGGTTGTAAGGATGATACCTCAATTATTTCTTCAATTTGTAGTGGTTCTGGGAGGTTTGCATTGATCTGGTTGTTATTGCTGGGCGGAAGGATATTGTTAGATAGGTTGTTGTTGGGTGGTGGAGGTAGGTTGCCAATGATCGACGGATGGTTGTTAGCTTGGATGTTGTTGTTTGGTGGTGGCAGGTTATTATTATTTTGTTGTGAGGGGTTGTAGTTATTGATAATTGAATTCTGAATGTTCGTGTTACTGATTTGATTATTAGGGGCATTTTCTATTGGGGGCTCCATATTGTATCCGTTACGTAGAATGTCATAAATCCATACGTCTTTTGCCCATTCAATGGTTTTGAGCTGGTTTTGGAGGCGTTCTACAGGGGTAGTTCCAAAGGAGAAAATATTGCCAAGGAATGATGACTTTTTAGATTCTTCTTGGATTTGCTGATTGATGTTAAAGCTCCAGGTATCAAAATTGATATTGTTGCTTAGATTGAAGAGAGTAGTTAACAGGAACTGTTCTATGCGTAAGAAAAGAGGAACACGAGACTCATTAGGAAAGGCCAAAATGAGGTGGTGTTTTCCTGTTAAACTAATAGATTTTGGGACATCTCCACTTAAGTTTATAGTGCAGGGGAGTGGTTTGGAGATCGCTTTTCCCTTTTCTGTAGTACTTTTTGTACAGAAAACGCTAAAGAATCTAGCAGCCTCTTCGAATTCATATCTATCGATCGAGCCTGATTGGCTAAATTGAGCTTGAAACTCTCCTAGGAGAGGCCTGAAAAAGGTAACAATGATATCATTTCTAAGATATGTTTCTAATGTGCGGCCCAATTCAGAATCAGGAGAGATGTTAACTCGTGCCAGAGCCTGCGCAATCGATTGTTCTGCATCTTTAAATGTTTTTTCCAATGAATTTTTGTCATAATGCAGCTCTTCTTTGCATAGTTTGATTGTATCACCGCATAAATGATCAATTAAACTGTTTTGAAATACGCGCAATATGTTTTGGCTGTCTTCATTAGTGAAACCAAGTGTGCTTAATGCTTCCTCAATTTTATTCAAATCATCAGGTAATTTTTGGTCATGATTCTTAAAATGCTCACCGATCCTTTTGACCTGTTCTGCGATTATCATTTCAATAATAAATGTCCTGAACAGTGCTTTCATATTCGTATACTTCTTTATCGTTTCAATGGTTGAATCATTTGCATCAAATATCATCTTTAAGTAAATGAATTCATTGCATCTTTTGATTTGATCTGAAATAGGAAGCTTGTTTGTCATATCGATTAGTCTTTTGCAGAATTGTCTCATTTTATTTTCTTCGATATAGTATTCGTCATTATTGACAGTTATCGCTTTTAGGCAGTCTTTTTGCAGGTTATCGATAGAGTAAGAAACGTATTCTTCTACATTCTTGTTAATTTTTTGTGTCGATGAGGATAAGAGGTTGTTTGTTCCTCCTACGTTATTTTGAGGATTTATAGGTTGCGATGACTGAGGATAGAGTGACTGTTGTGGGTTGATTTGTTGAGCTGAAGATGTATTTATAATGTTGGCATTATTGTTAGTTTGTTGAATGTATAGATTAGATATATATGTGTCAAGAAATAGCTTGAATTTATCCTTAAATTGTACCTGTATTTCAGTTGTTCTCAGCCAATTTGATGTTGATGGCAGCATTTTATCTAGACAAGTATAAATAAATGAATCACATTTTTTCGTTTGCTCATTATATTCTGAATTGGAAATAAGATTCACAAATTTATTGAAAATTAATTGTAGCTCGCTAATTTCATTCTTATTCAACTCGACAACCTCTTTAGCATTCCAGTTATTGGTTACATAACTCTGCAGGGTTTTGTTTTTTGTAAATTCTTGTGCTATCGCTCCCTGCATTGCTTCGAATGGCATTTGCGGAAGTTGACCTGAATTTGGGTTGAACATTGTATAACCTCTTTTTTATGTTATTAATTAATATTAGTACTGTTTGTTATAACCCTTTAGGGCCGACATTAGTATTCAATTGTTCTCGCATTTTTTTTAGGTGCTCGGCACTTTCATTAGCTAATTCTTCTGCCCATCGAATCGTTGCGAGTTGATTTTGGAGGCGTTGCTGAGAAGAGATGCCACCCAATGTGAGCAGGTTGCTGACAAGCGAGGAGATCGAGCCATTATTTGCCGATTCCTTGTGTAGTTGTTGCTGAATGTTTGCGGTCAATTGTGTGAAATTAGTGTTCTTCAGATCAAAGATTTGGATTAATGCATGGCCTTGTATGGAAAAGCAAATAGGAAACCCTTTCATTGTAGGTATTTTTAAAGTGCAGGGAAGAGTGCCATTTTTGGTACAGAAGAGGCTTAGTTTTTCTAAAGCACCTACAAACTCCAATTTATCGATGGTGCCTGATTCGGTATAATATTGATTAGCAAAGGCTTTTATGTCGCCAATTAGAATTTTGTCCGCAATCTCATTTCTTATGGTTGTTTCAAAACTATTTCTTATCCAAGAATCATCGGTCAGATGAATTTCTTGCATTGCCGCATTGATTATTTTTTTAAAATTTCCAAATGACCATTCACTAGTCGGTTGGTTAAGGGACTCCCTGCATTTCG
The DNA here is from genome assembly GCA_023269355.1 of Chlamydiota bacterium. GTDB lineage: Bacteria > Chlamydiota > Chlamydiia > Chlamydiales > Rhabdochlamydiaceae > CAJCIW01. The sequence goes on from JAHFTO010000017.1 coordinate 17,297, forward strand.
TGAGAGCTGATTGCAAGGGTTCACAAGAGGCGACTTGTTTATAAAAAGCGGAGAGGATGTATTCGCGATTGTATTCTTCGTTAGCAAAGAGACATAAATCATCTTCGATGCTTTTTAATTCTGGAAGCTTATTACATCTATTAAAGTATTCTTGAACTCTTTTGCTTTGTTCTTTAGCAACCGCATTAATAATCGATTTTCTGAATGCGCTGAAGAGATAGGTTCGGTCGCCATGGCCGGTGGTTAATTGAGTGTAAATAAACATTTGGCACTTACGCATTTGATCGGATAGGGGAAGGTCTTTTAAGTTACCAATTAACATGTCGCATAGCTCTTCTAGACGGTTTGCTTCGATGTAGAAAGCACCGATTGGAACCTCGTTTCCTTCAACGCTCATGACTTGAATCGCATTTTTGCATTGCTCGCCGACCCATTCAAGCATGTCATTAGTGGTAAGAGGAGTGTTATTGAGGGGTTTAGCATAGTATAGGCTATGGTTAGGGACTTGCGTCAGTTCGTTTCTCATACTTTGTAAGAGGACATCGTGAGACGAGTTTGATTGTGCTGGCTGCGATTCGGAAATATCCCTTGTCAACCGCTCACGCATTTTTTTTAGTTTCTCGGTAATTTCATCACCCACCTGACTCGAGGCATTCTGGGGATTGGAATCATTGAGTGAGGCGCTCGGAAGGGTGTAGGTTGGGTAAGAGGGTAACTGGGGTTGCGGAATCTGATAAAACGGAGTTGGAAAAGTGGGCAGGGGTTGCGGCATTGAATAGACCACTTGGGTGGGCATTGGTTGCACGACCTGATAAACATGCGTTTGGACGGGAAGGGGGAGCTGTGGCTGCTGATAAAAGCTTTGAAAAGGGGGTGGGGGCAACTGCTGAGTGTTATAGTAATTTCCGTAATTATGTGACATAATTAACCTATTTTTATTAATTTGAGTTTATGTTTGTTTGTGTTGTTTATTATACTAATATAATTAATGCACGGCAAGTGAAAAATTCAACTTAAGTGACTTAAAATTAGTATATTATATAATTAATTTTTTAGTATAAGCATCTCGGGTATAAAGCATGGGTTAAACCCCCCCTAAATCCATGGTAAGAATTAATTTCACAAGGTTTTGATGGTGAATAATTAAGGTCTAATATGGTAAAATAAGGGAGTAGTTTGTTTGATTATATAATTTAATTTTGTTAAAATAATGATAGAGTTTAATACAGATATAATAAGCCCGAGAGGGAAGGTAATATATGGACAATACATTGCGCCAACTCCATGGCAGGGTGGCAAGTTTAGAGAGTAAAATTGATATGCTCGAATCAGAGCTTATGTACTTGAACGACATGCTCATACGTTGTGGATTCCCAGAAGGAATCGAGACGTTGAAAGAGACTGTGAATGAGCTTCTTGCAGAAGATGCGATTCCTTTCAATAGCGAGCGAAGAGAACTGCTTTAAGACTTAAAGTATATCAGAGATTCTTCCGCAAAGGGGGCAGACCGAAAGGTCTGCTCCCTTTTTCATTTAGGATGACCCTTTACTTTTCCGGGCCTTTGTGGTATTTTGACTCCTTAAATTAGGGAGTGAATCATGGCCAAACTCATTTTTGAAAATACAGGAGAGGAGAGGGACCTCGATGAAGATTCTCCGCTTCATGAGACATGTGAAGAGGCTGGGGTCCCTTTTGCCTGTACGGAAGGGGTCTGTGGAACCTGTGTGATCGAGATTGTCGATGGGATGGACAACCTTTCTGAATTCACTCAAGAGGAAAAAGATTTTTTAGGCGAACAAGATCGCGAACGCCTCGCTTGCCAGTGCAAGCTGAGGGGCGGATGTGTCAAGATTAAATATTAAAGTTTAGGTTGATAATGACTCAAGAAGCTGCTCAAAAAATACATAAAGAGATGACGATTGAAGAAATCTTTTCCAGGTTTCCTCAGAAGAGTCAGAAACTGGCGCAAGAGATGACGAGCAAAGGTCTGCAGTGCGTAGGCTGCGGAGCTGCTGTATGGGAAACCTTAGAGGCTGGAATGCTCAGCCATGGCTTTTCTATAGAAGATGTGGAAGAGATGGTCGAGCGTCTCAATGAGATTCTTTCTGAGACGACAGATCTATCCACCATTACTTTGACCAAACGCGCTTCTGCTAAATACCGCCAAATCCTTCAAGAAGAAGGGAAAGCTGGCTGGGGCCTGCGTTTTGGGGATAAAGCTGCAGGATGCAGTGGATTTGAATACGTCCTCGATTATTCTGAAAAAGCAGAAAGCGATGATCAGATCTTTCTATCTGAGGGGGTCGAGATTCATGTGCATAAAGCAGATGTAGCAAGACTCCTTGGTTCAGAGATCGATTTTGTCGATGGTCTGAATGGCTCTGGCTTTAAGATCAGCAATCCCAATGTCAAAGGCTCTTGCGGCTGCGGCAAGTCTCAAAGTTATTAATCAGATTTCGTAACTCATTCAATTGCAGTTCTTTAACTTATTAACTTATCACCAAATCGTGGTTTTTAGATTTGGTGATAAGTTATCGTCCATTTCTATTTATCACCAAATCGAATTTTATTGATTTGGTGATATCTGTAGAGTATAATAAATTTAACACTCCGCGATAGGTTTTGACGATGCTGCATCCTTTTATAGGTCGAAAAAGAGAGCTCCAGATGCTAAGGGATCTCTTCAAAAAAAAATCCGCAAGTCTTGTTGTTATGCGGGGGCGCCGACGGATTGGGAAAAGTCGACTCGCCCAGGAATTTGCTCTTCCCAATCGTCATCATGTTTTTTCAGGGATTCCTCCAACAAGTTCCACCTCAGCTGCAGCTCAAAGGGAAGAATTCGCCAGGCAGATTCAACGTGAGATGAACATCCCAATGCCTAGAGCAGATGACTGGGGGGATCTATTTTGGTGTTTGGCCCAACAAGTACAAAAGGGAAAAGTCGTCCTTGTTTTAGATGAGATTAGTTGGATGGGATCGAAAGATTCTGAATTTCTGGGAAAGCTCAAAATAGCCTGGGATCTGTATTTCAAAAAAAACCCTCAGTTGGTTCTCATTCTATGCGGATCGATCTCAAGCTGGATCGAAAAAAACATCCTCAGCAGTACAGGCTTTATGGGGAGGATCTCCTTAGATATTGTCTTGGAGGAGCTAGCGCTTCACGAATGCAATGAATTCTGGAATGCGGAGCAATCTAAAGTTTCTGCATTTGACAAATTAAAGGTCCTTTCTGTAACAGGGGGCGTTCCTCGCTATCTCGAAGAGATTTTGCCAAGCCAAAGTGCAGAAACGAATATTCAAAGGCTATGTTTCCAAAAAGAAGGTTTTCTATTTAGTGAATTTGAACGTATTTTTTCCGATCTATTCTCAACGAGAAGTGCGATTTACAAAAAAATCGTGAAGAGATTGGCTCGCGGCCCTTGTGAGCTCAAAGATATTTATGATGCTTTAGGAGTGGGAAAAGGGGGAGTCATCTCTGACTATATGGAGGATCTAGTTACTGCTGGATTCGTCTCCCGCGATTTCACATGGCATCTCAAAACAGGTGAAGATTCTAAGCTGAACCAATATCGCCTTAAGGATAATTACCTACGGTTTTATCTTAAATATATTGAGCCTAATAAAAAGAAGATCGATAAACAGGCATTAAAATTGCCTCCTCAATGGCAGTCTATAATTGGATTGCAATTTGAGAACCTTGTGCTTTGCAATCGAAAATCGATTCAACAAATACTCGGTATCGATCCTTCTGAAATCATCAATGACAATCCCTTTTTTCAACCCAGTGCTCAAGGTCAGTCTGGATGTCAAATCGATTACTTAATCCAAACCAAGTTTGGGACGTGTTATTTATGCGAAATTAAATTTTTTTCTCGCGAAATTACAAATAGTGTTGTCGATGAGGTTAAACAAAAGATGCGTCATTTACAGCTTCCTCGCGGGCTGTCCATTAGGCCTGTACTTATCCATGTGAATGGTATTGACGATTCTGTTTTAGAGAGCGATTTTTTTGCATCCATCATCGATTTTGAATCGTTACTTATGAATCGCTCTACCCATTGTGGCTAGCGCGGCTTCTTTCATCGCCTCGGAGAGAGTCGGATGCGCATGCGGCGTAGACGCGAGCTCTTCGAGGGTGATTCTTTTTTGGATGGCAAGCGCCCCTTCTGCAATGAGTTCTGAGGCGTGAGCGCCAATGATGTGGATCCCAATGATGATCCCTGTTTTTTCTTCTGCAATCATTTTGACAAAACCCTTATCTTCCCCTGTGCATTTAGCGCGAGAATTGGCTTTGAAAGCAAAAGTGCCTGTCTTGATGGCAAGGTTTGCATTTTTAGCCTCTGTTTCTGTAAGACCGACTGAGGCAACTTCAGGATGGGTGTAGACGACGTTGGGGATGGCAGCATATTCAATCTTAGGTGAATGCCCGCAGAGAATCTCTGCAACAGCAACTCCTTCTTCAGAGGCTTTATGAGCCAGCATGGGACCATCGACAATATCGCCAATGGCAAAGATATTGGGCAAAGAGGTGCGAAATTGCCCATCGATTTTCACAAACCCTTTTTCTGAAGTTGCAACTCCTACTTTATCAAGACCTAAGCCTTGTGTGTAGGGCTTTCGTCCGATACAAACAAGCACGGCATCTGCGCTCATTTCTTGAGTAGAAGAGGATGTTTGGACTTTAAGGGTGATCTGTTTGTCGCTGATATCTGCAGAGGTAACTTTTGAGGAAAGGTGAAATTGCATGTTTTGGGTTTGCAAGATGTGGTGAAGTTCTTTGGAGAGGCTTTCATCTAGGGTGGGGCAGATGCGATCAAGAAATTCAACAAAGGTAACCGATGTACCTAGCCTAGAATAGACAGAGCCGAGTTCCACGCCGATGATTCCTGCGCCAACAACGAGCATTTTTTGTGGAGGTTTTTCTAGAGCAAGAGCCCCGGTAGAGGAAAGGATCTTTTTTTCATCGAAAGGAAGAAAGGGAAGAGCGATGGGCTCTGAACCTGTGGCTAAGAGAATAAAACGCGCGGAAACTTCTTGAGGAGAAGCGCCACCTGTAATGGAGACAGTTGTCGGATTGACAAGAGTTGCGGTACCTGTGAGCCGTGTGATTTTGTTTTTTTTGAAGAGGCCTGCAATCCCATCGTTGAATGAGGCGACGATCTTTTGTTTGCGCGTCATCATTTGAGGGAAATTAAAGCTTGATCCAGAAATTTCTACGCCATTTTCTTTGGCCTCGTGTTGCAATTTCCAAAGCAGTTCAGAGGAGTGGAGCAGCGCTTTGGAGGGGATGCAGCCGACGTTGAGGCAAGTGCCGCCGAGCGCCGTGTTTTTTTCGACGCAGGCGGTTTTTAAGCCGAGCTGAGCAGCGCGGATCGCTGCGACATAGCCGCCGGGACCTGAGCCAATCACAATTAAATCATAACTTTCAGCCATGTTATAGGTCCAATAAGATGCGTGAGGGGTCTTCTAGGCTTTGCTTGAGGTGGACGAGAAAGAGCACTGCCTCCTTTCCATCGACGATGCGATGGTCGTAGCTGAGCGCTATGTACATCATGGGGCGAATGACGACTTGATTATCGATAGCAACGGGACGTTTGATGGTGGCATGCATGCCTAAGATAGCGCTTTGCGGGGGATTAAGGATTGGCGTTGAAAGCAAAGATCCGAAGACGCCGCCGTTAGTGATGGTGAAGCTGCCGCCGCGCAAGTCATCGATGGAAATGCTTCCTTCGCGCGCTTTTTTTGCATAGCCTTCTAAGGCTTTTTCAATACCGCCGAAGCTAAGTTCGTCGCAGTTTCTGACAACGGGGACCATGAGACCTCGTTCTGTAGAGACGGCGATGCCAATGTCGTAAGATTGGTAAGTAATAATTTCATCTTTATCGATGGAGGCATTGATTTCAGGGATGGCTTTGAGAGCAGCGACCACTGCTTTGACAAAGAAAGACATGAACCCTAGCTTGACGCCGTGTTTTTTGAGGAAGTTGTCTTTTTCACGGGCGCGAATCTCCATGATCGCAGTCATGTCGACTTCATTAAATGTGGTCAGCATGGCGGTTGTATTTTTCGCTTCGACAAGGCGAGAGGCGATCACTTTTCGCAAATTGCTCATTTTTTTGCGCGTTACTTTTCCTGCGGTGATTTTTGGAGTAGAGGGTGTCGCCATGGGCTTAGGGCCTTCTTTGACAGAGGAGACAAATTCTTGTGATGTCACACGGGCGCTTGGTCCAGAAGGGGGTGCAGGAGGAGGAGCACTTGCTTGAGGTTTTGGCGGTGGAGGCGCGCTTGCGGGAGCTTCAGTAGCTGGGGCTTTTGCATCGGTGTCAACAAATCCAATCACTTGGCCGATTGTAACTGTATCTCCTTGTTTTACAGTGAAGGTGATCTGTCCATTTTGTGGAGCGTAGAGCACTTGGTTGACTTTGTCCGTCTCGAGTTCCAAAATCTCCTCATCGAGCTTCACATAGCTTCCTGAGGGTTTTAGGATGTTGCTGATGACAGCTTCCGAAATAGACTCTCCTACAGATGGGATTTTGATCTCTATTTTCATTCAAATGCCTCTTGTAGGATCTTCTCTAATTGTTTTTTATGCAACGCAGCGGAACCTGCTGCAGGGGATGCGCTCCTGTCTCTTCCGATATAATGCACAGCTCCTTTTGTACCAAGGATTTCATGGAGAAGGGGACAGATGTATTCCCAAGCGCCCATGTTGCTATGCTCTTCTTGGATCCAATAGATGTCTTGAGGAGCGTATTTGGAGATGATCTCTTGGGTCTTAGCTTTTGGAAAGGGATAGAGTTGCTCAATGCGTACTAAGGCGATATCTTGGACTCCCTTCTTTTGTTTTGCAGCGAGTAGTTCGTAGTAGATTTTTCCACTGCAAAAAAGCAGTTTTCTTACCTTTTTTGGGGAAGAGGGATCATCGATGACTTCTTGAAATTTACCCTTAGTGAAATCGTTGAGGCAAGAGACGCACAAAGGATGGCGGAGCACTGCCTTGGGAGTAAAAAGGATGAGAGGTTTTTTGCTTGAAGAATGTCCCTGCAGCCGGAGCATGTGAAAAAGTTGAGCGGGTGTGGAGCAATTGACCACACGCATGTTCTCATGACCGGATAACTGCAAGTAGCGTTCCATGCGGGCAGAGGAATGTTCAGGACCTTGCCCTTCATAGCCGTGAGGGAGTAGCAGCGTTAAGTTTGTCGGAAGGTTCCACTTTTGTTCGGAAGAAGCGATGTACTGGTCGATGATGATTTGCGCGCCGTTGGCAAAATCTCCATATTGCGCCTCCCAAAGCACAAGGGATTTGGGATAAGCGATGCTGTAGCCAAATTCAAAGCCGAGCGCAGCATATTCAGAAAGTGGGGAGTTAAAGACATCAAAAGGAGCTTGGGTTTCACTCAAGTGGGAGAGAGGATAATATCTATCTCCTTTGACTTGATCGACAAGCATTGCATGCCGATGAGAAAATGTTCCTCTGCGCACATCTTGGCCAGTTAACCGGATGTGGATCTTTTCAGAAAGCAAGCTGGCAAAAGCTAAATGTTCTCCCATTCCCCAATCAATGCGTGCTTCTCCAGGATCGCCTTGCAGCATGAGAAGTCTATCTTGAATGAGCTTTTTGATTTTAGGATGGATGCGGAAGCTTTCTGGAACCGCAGAGAATTTGTCCGCGAGTTGGATCAGTGTTTTTGCATCTAACTGAGGAGGAGCAGAAGTGGGAATTTCTGTTTTTGGCTCGGGAGAATTTTTGGCTGCGGCAAGGGCAGGAACTTGCTCAAGCGCACTTTGTAAGTGCTGCTTGAACTCTGCTCGATGCTCTTCTGCTTGGGCCTGGCTCAAAACGCCTTCCGTAACGAGTGTTTGGGTATAGATTTCGAGAATGGACTTTTTTGACTTGATGAGAGCGTATTCCACAGGTTGTGTGAATGTGGGCTCGTCTCCTTCGTTGTGTCCGTATTTTCTGTAGCAGTTCAAATTGAGGAAGACATCGCATCCAAATTTTTGGCGCAAAAGAATGGCAAGCTTAGCTGCGCGCACGCAACCTTCGGGATCTTCTGCGTTGACGTGAAAAACCGGGCACCCGAAAACTTTGGCGATCTCACAGCAGTAAATCGTCGAATACTCATCTTTAGCAAGTGTGGTAAAGCCGATGTGGTTATTCACAATGATATGAACAGTTCCCCCAGTCTTATATCCGAGAAGATTGGAGAGTTGGATGGTTTCATAGACAACCCCTTGGCCGGCAACCGCCGCGTCGCCGTGCAAAAGAATCGGGACAATTTGATTGCCATCCCCTTTTTGCCTTTTGAGTTCTTGTTTGGCTCTTGCGATTCCTTCGACGACAGGGTCGACAGACTCCAAATGGCTGGGATTGGCAGCAAGCGTCACAGAGACTGCTTTTCCGCTTGCTGTCATCAACTCTCCGACAAATCCCTTATGGTATTTGACATCGCCAGTGCCCTCCTCAAGATCAGGAGTGTAATAATCCTCAAACTCGTGAAAAATATTCGCGTAGGATTTGTTGAGGATATTGGCCAAAACATTCAGCCTGCCGCGATGGGACATGCCCAGCACAATTTCTTGGACTCCTTCCTCTGCGCCTTTTTCAATGATGGCGTGAAGCATGGGGATGATCGTCTCACCGCCTTCTAAAGAAAAGCGCTTTTGACCGACGTATTTGGTATGCAAGAAGGATTCAAAGAGCTCTGCTTTATTGAGCGTGTGCAGGATCTGCATCTTTTTCGTCGCATCTAAATCCAAAGGGAAAAAGGGCTCGATTTGCTCCTGCAGCCAGCGTTGCATGGCGATGTTGCCAGAATCCATGTATTCGATCCCCACTGTGCTGCAGTAGGTTTTCTTAAGCGCTTCGATCAGCTGCTTTAAAGAAGCTGTGGCTTCTTTTAAAAAGCCGCAGGTGGGGAAGGAAGCTTCCAGCTCCTCTTTTTTAAATCCCAATTTTTCGATGTTTAATTCTTGAGGCTCTTTAAGGGGAGCCGTGGCAATAGGATTGATGCTGGCCATCAAGTGACCGAATTTGCGATAGGCATCGATCAAGAGATAAACCCTTAGGTCAGGGCTTTCATTGGGGGCAGTAGAAGGTGCAGCGGGGAGACGAGACTGCGCAAAGCTCATCCCATCGAAAAAACAGCGCCAGGTAGTATCTACACTGCTGGGATCTTTGAGGTAGTTTTGATACAGTTGTTCCAGCGCGGCAATGTTTGCCAGATTGGCGTAAGAAAAGTCATTTTCGCCCATGAGCAACTCTTATCTTATAAAACTTACTGATATCAAATAATTTAATTAATGGTGAAGTGCAAATTTAAAAACGGGAGATGATTATTTTGGATAGGATTTACTGTAAAAGTGAGAATCTATAGTGAAAACTATCCAGAATTCATTGATGTGGAGAGGGGACATATTGTGTAAAAGCTGTGAAGCTCGTATATTTGCTCAGAAACGAGGCAATTTATGGCGACAATAGAAGATTTTTTGAAGCTAGATATTCGCGTTGGGGTTGTTGTCGAGGTTCAGGATTTCCCTGAAGCGCGTAAACCCGCGTATAAACTGACCATTGATTTTGGTCCATCGATCGGTCAAAAGCGTTCAAGCGCTCAGATCACACGTCATTACAAAAAAGAAGAGCTTTTAGGCAAAAAGGTTCTTGCCGTCGTGAATTTCCCACCTAGACAAATCGGTCCCTTCGTCTCAGAAGTACTTACTTTGGGAGTTCCCGATGAAAATAACGAAGTCGTCTTGGTTGTTCCTGAAAATAAAGAAGCTGTGATCGGTGGAAAGCTGTTTTAATGCAGAGAAAGCTGCCCATCGCCAGTTTTCTTTTTAGCAAACTGCCTAATCCCGTACACAATCGCAATCAATAAAATAGCGATCCCTATGCCTTCCATCAAAGGAGGCATATGGCTCTCCACAATATAGACGAAGAGAACACCAAAGATGGTCTCGAAAATGGTGATTTGACCAGCTAGTGAAACGGGCAAGTGAAGGCTCGCTTTATTCCATAAATAAGCTCCCACCCAAGAACAAAGCACCCCTAAAATGGCACTGCCCACAAGAAAGCTTGTCAGTTCTGGGCTGGGTGTAAGATACTTTTCTATCTGGAGCTGATTGTCAAAAAACACGCCTAAACCTAAGGCAAACACTCCCACCCAAAATAAGGCAACGACGCCAATGAGGGTCGACCAATCGCTCGAGCTTACTTCCGGGTTGTCTTTTAAAAAGCGCGCATTGGCCACGACATACCAACTCCAGCCGATCAGAGCCAAAAAAGTACACCCTAAACCCAAAATGTATCCCGAAATCGAAGCGCACGCTTCCACATGCGGGATATTAATAATGATGAGCCCGATCAGGATCAAAGCGGAAGGCACGATCAAGCTTCTAAAGGTTGTTTCCTTTTCCTTAAAGTTGCCGTAAAATGCGATTGCAATCGGGCTAATCCCTAAGATTAAGGTGCAAATGGCCGGAGCGGAATATCTCAGCGCTAAAACGACGCAGGTATAGTAACCCATGGTCGAAACAAGAGAAAAGTACAATACCTTTATCCAAACAGCGCGCGAGTACTTACATCTGCCTTGAAAGATTAATTTGCAAAAGAAGATAGAGGAGATTATCCCATAGACGAGGTTGCGGCCGAGTGCCACCTCAACAGAAGTAAACCCTGTCATAAACTGAGGTACGACAAAGATGAGGCCCCAGATAAAGCAGGCGCTGAGTGCAAATGAAATTCCTTTAAACATTTTGCCCTAAAAATTGAATAACAAATTTCTCAAAAATGGTGAAAAAAAACCACAGAAATTTCTCTTTCTTAAAATAAGCCAGCTCGCTATTTTCCTGAAAAGTTCCTTGAGATTAATCCAGAACATCATCCATAATTTTTGACTCGTGGAATGTTTTTGCTTCTCTGGAATTGAGGAATAGAATTTCCGATTTCAAAAAATATTTTACATTTTGGTTTGCATAAAAAATAAGGCTTCGCTAAATAGACAAACGAAGCTGCTAAAGGGTACCTAGACATGAATATCAAAAGTGAGCGTTTAAAAAAGTTAGAATCTGAATTCCAAGATCTCGAGCAATGGCTAAAGCTTAGCCTTGTCCCCAAAAAGGACATGGAGAAGCACAGGGAAGAGATGAAGGCATTGCAAGACAAAATCGAGGAAGAGAAAGAGCGCTTGCGCTTCCTGAAAGAAAGCGGGGAGATGGAAGAGTTCAGCGTCCCTAAACGCCCAGGCGGCCGTCAACCGGTTCACGAGCCTCAGAGCCTTCCCGATATTGATATCGCTGAAGAAGGGTTTACTGATGCTGGCCTCGATATGGAGACAGAGCCATTCGATGTGGAGTCAACCGCATCTGGCGAAGAAGTAGAAGAAGGGGAAGAAGAGGGCGTAGTCCCTGAAGAGGAAGAAGAGGAAGACCCCTTTAGCGACCGCAACCGCTGGCGCAGGGGAGTTCTTGAAGATCCCGACGCCAACGATTGGTAAATGTGGCCTCCCATTCATCGGATCGGGATGTCAGTCTCTATTTTCACATCCCGTTTTGCTCCAAAAAGTGTCCCTACTGTCATTTTTTCGTCCTCCCCAATGAAGAGAGGTTTAAGAAGCCTTTTACCCAAGCACTTCTCAAAGAATGGCGCATGCGCTTGGTCCAGCTGCAGGGTAAACGGATCGTTTCTATCTACTTTGGAGGAGGAACCCCCACAAAACTTGCCCCTCAAGAGTATGCATTATTATTAGATGCCATTAGAGGCTCTGGTATCGACGTTGCCCAAGACTGCGAAATCACACTAGAAGCAAATCCCGAAGACATAAGCCTCTCTTTAATGAGAGAGTTTCAAGCTTTAGGCATCAATCGCGTAAGTCTTGGTGTGCAATCTCTTGTTGATGAGGAACTCATTCTTTTAGGACGCTCCCATAATGCCAGCCGCTCCTTAAAAGCTATCCATGAAGTCTATGATGCAGGGATAGTAAATATTTCCATTGATTTGATGTTTGAGCTGCCTTCTCAGAATGTGGCTACGTGGGAAAAGTCTTTGTATGCCCTTTCGGAGCTACCCATTACCCATCTTTCTCTCTATAACCTGACTTTTGAGCCCCATACCGTTTTCTTTAAAAATAAGAATCAGCTCATCCCACAGCTGCCTCCCGACGAAGAACGCCTAAAAATGCTTCAAACTGCCATTGCCCACTTAGAATCCATGGGTCTCAAGCGGTATGAGATTTCTGCCTTTGCTAAAAAGGGAATGCACTCTCGCCATAACACCGGATATTGGACAGCGCGGCCCTTCTTTGGCTTTGGTCCTTCTGCCTTTAGTTACTGGGATGGAGCGAGGTTTTCTAATGTCGCTCATTTCAATAAATATCTTAACTTTTTGGATCAAAACTGCTTTCCTGTCGATTTTGAGGAAAAGCTAGATTATCCCCATAATCTACAAGAGTTGCTCGCAGTACGTCTTAGACTTGCGGAAGGGGTGGATTTAACCGCGTTTACCCAGGCTCATGGCTCATTGCCAAAAGAGCTTGAGCAGACTCTTCGCTCTCTTGCTAGCAAAGGCTATTTGAGCTGGGAAGGGGATATTCTGAAATTAACAGCTCAGGGTCAGCTGTTCTATGATACTGTAGCTTCTGAGATCATATAATTTTAAGATTGGAATGGAAAAAAAAAGGAGCGGTTTTCACCGCTCCTTTAAGGGACTAAGGAAAACCCTAGCCCCAAGAATAGATACTACTAAACTTCTAAATTCTTAGGTTCTTAAGAATCTGTAGAAGTTAGCAACATCTGTTGCTTTTGTGTCAGCAGTATTGTTCAAATTCTGCAACTGTTGTGCAGCTTTTTGTTGTTTACCGCCATTGATAGCACCAGTGTTGTCAAAAGTAGCAAGTTTCTGCAATTCTTTTACCAATTCGTCATGGGCAGTTTTTGCAGCTTTTGTAGCTTCTTTTGCAGCGTATAAAGCATCTACGTGCGTCTGATCGACTGCTTTTTTATTCTGTAGAGCAGCACGTTCAGCGCGTTGGTAAGCACCTAATTTGCTTGCTTCAGCTCTTTGAGCTTTAACAAGTTCTAGGTAAGCTTTGTGGATCTCGCCATTGATACCATTACCATTAGCGTCAAACTGTGTACCTCTGAGGGCTTCCAGTCTTTCTTTACGCTCTTCGCTCTTTGTTTCAAGCTTACTTTGCAAGTCAGCTTTAAGAGCATCTTGTTCAACAGTATGGACCGGTTGGCCGTTAAATCCAATTGTAGGAGCTTGTGAATAGAGCTCTTCTACTTTCTGAACTTCTTCTTTAAATGTCTTCAGGTCACCATTATTATCTTCGAGTAATTGAGCTTTAACAGCATCCTTAACTTTATCAGCAGGAAGCGTGTTAAGTACTACTTCGAGATTTTTAGTTGCTTCTTTAATTGCAGCTGGATTGATATCAGCCAGTGCAAAACCGCAAACTTTGTTCACTTCATTTTTAAAGATGCGATCAGCTAAAACAGTGTTCACACGATTGATGATCGCTTGATCTGTAGTGACTGTCTTGATCATAGTTTGAACAGCATAGATGTCTTCAACTTTCAAAACACCAGTAAAACGAGCTGCGTATGCATCATAGAATGCATCCAAAGCAGCATCAATTCTTGTTTGTTCATTTTGACCTTTTATAAGATCTCTATGATTAAACATAACTGGAACGAATTGTCCGTTCATGTTGCAACCGGCTACTCCAGCACCATTAGTTGTAACAGCAGGAGCTGCACCTTTTAATGTTCTAACGAGGTCTTCAGCTTTAGACTTAAGGACGCATCCTTCGAAGTTTCCAGCAGCCCAATCAATAAAGTATCCAAGAGAAAGGTGGTATGCTCCGTAGAAAACTTTAGTAGCAACCCCTGTATTCTCTTCTGTGATCATTTTCCAGCGAGCTTCACGATCGCTCATTTTTAGACTTGCAGCAGCATTTTGAATAGCAGCTTGGTCTACGTTTTTTGTATTTGCACTATATGTTTTAAGACTTATAGCCATACTTGTTTTTCCTCCAACTAACTATAGTTTTAGTTAAGTTTGTTCATATTTCTGCGTTACGATTAAATTATAGCGCAGATGTCGAATTTGTTTCAACGTAATTTCTTTTTTTCAATAAATTAAAAACAAAACTGATTTGATTTTGAAAACATAAAAATTTAAGTGATCTGTTTTATGAGTTATGTTTGACACATTAAAAATTTTATCTTCGTTCGAAACATGCATCAGAGCACTTTTTTTTGTTTTTAAATTTGAATTCCTATTTATTGCCATAGATCATCGCACGAATTTGAATTTAATCAAAGTCGAATTTGTTTTTAGTTTCCGATTTCTTGAAAAATAATACGACTTAAATTTTAAATGCTGTGTTAGCCTGTGTGTTTTAATTTTTATTTTTGTCCACAGGCTTAAATATTGCTCACTGTTTGATGCGCGAGCACCCCCATGCCAATCATGAAGAACCCTGCCTTGGCCTCTAAAAGCCCCCCTTTTCAAAGGAAATATGGCCTTTATTATACTTAAACAATTAATCGTTAGTGTTTTATGGTTTTAATTTTGTGTATTTATTAGTTTCGTGGATAATTTATTTCATTTATTCTATAATAAAAGCGTCGAAACCTGCGTTTATTGATATTTAATTAAGGAATTAAAAAAACTCATTTTAATCACATATAAAGGGAGGGTAAAATGGCTATCAGAACTGATATCATTCATTCCGCCCCTTCTTATGCCAAAAAATTTACCCCTTGGAAACCTGCTTCCTCACCCACTGTTAACGAGATTGAATTAAAGCAATTCATTAAACCTCAGTTACTTAGTGATTTTTCTAGAGATCTGTCCCTTAAGGATGTCCTCAATGTTGCGGTTACCCCTGTATTTACGGAGGGGTTTACCAGCGGCTCTGTGAGCACAGGGGACGTTATATCTGATGTATCCTGGTTGTTCCGCTCTCTGATGGTCGAAGGGACTGCTGCCGAATGGATGGGTCTGACGACAGGGGAGTGTATTATCCGCGGGCCGATTACCGCCATGAAGGCCTGGGAGGCCTTCCAAGCTGCTCGAGCTGTCGGGGATAGAAGCGGGATGGTAGGGGCGGGAATGGACCTAGCTAGCCGGGTCAATCAGGCGGCAGGCGGTGCATTCTACTTGGTCTATCGCGGTCTGATGGCTGTTGCCGACTGGAAAAACGTTAATACGGCTTATAATGCAACGACCCTCCTTGGAAAAGCCGCCTTTTGGGTAGGCACGATCGGAAATATCTTTTTTACCCTCTTATTTGCTGCAATGACTCTATGGGGTGGCTGGGCGATTTGGGAAAATGCTTGGTTTAGAGCAGAGTTAGAGGGATGTAAGGATAATAAGGAGCTCTCAGATCTTCTGAAGAAGAAGGTCATTGCCGACCCCCATTCTAAATTTGTAAAACACACAACTCCTGAAGCGATTAAGAAATTCCGAAATAAGTGCTTAGAGGGAGCCTTGGATGCCATTACAGAGCTTTTCTGCCACCAGGCAGAAAAGGGTGGAGTGAGCCATTCCAGAGCGGAAATGAAAGAATTTGTTAAAGAAGTGTTTGATAAGCTTGGGAAAGATAGAAACAATGAAGGGCTCCCTATACAGATCCTACGGTTATTGAACCTCACCAGTGAAGAAATTCATGCATGGCAAACCGAGGCAAATGGTGGCAAGCTGTCTCTGCTCGAGGCAATGGGCTTTCGATTGGAAGAAATGAAGCGCGGGCGAAGAAAGGTCTCAAAATTTAGCCGGGTAGTTGGCTCTGCTGCTCCGAAAGTGCAAAAAGCATTGCAAAGAGGGCTTTTGGAGCGTTTGGAATCAAAAGACTATACAATCGCAAGAGCTGCAAATGATGAAGTCTCAAATCTGAAGGGAAGGATTAACTGGGAAAATACGAAAAATCTGGTGATAGTCTCCCTGGTATTCTTCAGTGGAGTGGTGGGTCTTGCTTCTTCTGTGATCGGATTCTTCCCAGTTTTGGGCGTTGGGCTTATGGCGGCGTTGATTACGACTTCCGTGCTGCTTTGCCTTGGGCTCTCTGGCGCGGATATTTATTTCATGCTTGAGGGGCTAAAAGGCGGCGGTGCTCCTGGAAAATATGATAAACTTTATATTGCACTCATGGCTTTTGTTTGGATCCCTGTCATCCTTGCGCTTAGCATTGGAATGACGTTTGGATGCGGACTGCCCCTTATCCCTCTTATCTTTGTGGGTATTTTTTCTCTTATCGGCTGGGGATCTTGCGCCGTTGCTTGGGACCAGTTGAACTACAAAGAACAGAGATGGAAATGGGAAAACCCCACATTGGAATGGATCTTAGAGATGGGGCAATCTTTGCTTCAAGAGAATCAAGCTTTGGATAAAAAAACGAAAACGATGCTTAAGAAGCTGTCTGAAGCAGATAAAAAAGCTGTAAGAGAACGGTATTTCCGCATGAGTGCAAGTCCCGAGTTGAAATTCAAGGATCAGGCTTTAGCAGAATTGGACAAAACCTCCCATTTTAGCAGAGCGTATTTCAATGCCTACCAAAAAGCGGAACTAGCTCCCGGTTCCAAGCAGTACAAACAATTCCTAAGCGGGGTGAAGGAAACGCGTAACTACTATTGGGAAGAGTGGAATAAAGCTTCAGCTAAAGAAGGAAAAGAAGCTGCATTAAAGACTGCACTGCAAATGGAAGCGGTTTACACACAGGCAAAAAACAATAGAAAAATAACTACAAGCAACTCACAAATTCTAAGTCGGCTCTATGCTGATTTGTGGTATGCGGCAAAGCGGGGTGACAGTAAGCAAGACTTGATTAAGGTCATCAGAGCGGTTCACAATGATAGACCTAATGTTGCTGTTCCAATCCCAAAGCAACCTTCTTTCATCGATTCTGCGCTTGGGTACTTTAAAACACTCAAGCCAAATGCAGCTTAACATTTCTTGTTGGGAAATATAGGAAACCTCTACTCTAAAGAATAGAGTAGAGGTTCTTTCATTTTATGCAGCGATGGATCGAAGATTTTCTCTCTTATTTGGGCTCTGAAAGGGGCCTTGCGCACAATACGCTGATTTCATACCAGCGCGATATTGAGATGTTCTTTGCTTTGTTAAAAGACAAAGGGATCCTCTCTTGGGAAAAAGTTGCGGAAGAAGAAGTGATCGCCTTTTTATCGACTTTGAAACAGCAGGCTTATGCGACAAGTTCCATCTGCAGGGCTCTTGTTGCTATCAAGATGTTCTTCAAATTTTTAAAACGAGAAAGGGTCATTGCGAAGGATGCGGCTTTGCATTTAGACTCTCCCAAAATGTGGCAGCTCATCCCTGAGGTACTCACGATTGCAGAAGTGGATGCTCTTTTGAAGGCTCCTGATGTCTCGACCCTTGTAGGAACGCGCGATAAAGCGATGCTGCAGCTCATCTATGCGTCCGGTTTACGGGTGTCTGAGGTCTGCGGTCTGAATCTACAGGATGTCGATGATCAAATTGTCCGCGTGAAGGGAAAAGGGGGCAAGGAGCGGATTGTTCCTGTGGCAAAAACTGCTGTAGAAGCTGTTGATGCTTATTTGATTCAATACCGGCAGAACTGTGACGAGCAAACCGCTCTTTTTGTAAGCGAGAAGGGGAAGAGGATCGATCGGACTGCTGTCTGGAAAAGAGTAAAGTTCTATGCAAAAGCCGCTGGGATTTCTAAGGAAATTTCTCCGCATACGTTAAGGCACTCGTTTGCCACCCATTTGCTGGAAAATGGGGCGGATTTAAGGGTGATTCAGGAGATGCTTGGCCATTCTAATATTGCCACCACGGACCGATATACCCATATCAGCCAAAAACATTTGAGCGATGCCTTCGAGGCTTTTCACCCCAGGCCTTAATGGTTGAACAAAATACTCTTCATGAATACTCTTTAAGCTCTTAAGTGTTTTAGAGTATGACTATGTCTCGCTTTTGGTTTCTCTTTTGCAGCTTTTGTGTTTTTCTTGGCTCTCTTGCTGAGGCCAAGGTTCTTGTGATCACGCACTGTTACAATCGTCCAGATTTTATTGAGCTGCAGTCTAAAAGCTTGTTAAAGTTTCTTAAGGATGATTTTGAGTATGTTGTATTCAATGATGGTCCGACTCAAAAACTGGCTGAACTCATCGAAGAAACCTGTCAAAAATTAGCGATTCACTGCATCCGAATTCCTCAAGAAATCCATCAGCAGCCCTATTTATTGCGAGCTGCTTGGGAGGACATCAATTGCCCTTCTGTAAGAACTGCCAATGCGATTCAGTATTCGTTTGATACCTTAGCTTTTGAGCATGAGGGGATAGTTGCTGTTTTAGATTCTGATATGTTTTTGATTCGGGATTTCAGCATCGTTAATTATCTAGGCGATTACGATCTTTCTGGTGTGGCTCAATGGCGAGGAGCTAATGGTTCGATCCAATATTTATGGAATGGAATCCTATTCTTCAATATGGACACATTGCCCAATAAAAAATCCCTGAATTTCAACTGCGGCTCCATAGACGGCAATCATACGGATACTGGGGGGTATACCCATTATTATCTGAAAGCCAATCCAAATGCTAAGGTGCTATTCATGCGCCAGCAGCTGGATTTGACAGATGGAGACTTTATCGTGAATTCTTATGAGCCTGAAGGGCGGGACTATCTGACGGAATCGGAGGTTTATGAATTAGTTCAGTCCAATGCGCCTTTGCTGAAGCTCATGCAGCAACATCCTGACGATATTCAGTTTTATCTCGACTTTGCGATATTGCACTATCGGCGTGCGGGAAATTACCACGCCAAATCCCGTGGCTATCATCATCAAAAAACAGAGATCATTCATTATTTCTTGACATCGATCTTGCAGTAAGTAATGTCCTAAGTTCTTCTACGAGATACAGCGGACAGTTGAGAACATCGCCATCCTTTTTTAGATTCATAGGAGAGCAACGTAAAAGGATCTGTGGCTTATAAGTATCCCCGTAAACTTTAAGACTTTTTTTCTTAGAGGAATTCCCTGATTTGACTTCTAGAGGATAGATGAAACCATCATCTTCTAGAACAAAATCAACTTCTGCCTTGCCCTCACTTGTCCAATAGAATAAGAGATATTGGCTATGAACAAGTTCTTGAGCGACATAGTTTTCTGTAATCGATCCTCGAAATTCCTGAAAAAGTTCATTCTCATGAATAAGAGTTTTGGGAGAGAGACGTGCCATTGCTCCGAGTAATCCGACATCGACGAGATAGATTTTAAAGGCATTCATGTCTGCGTAGGCAGATAAGGGAACTTTTGGGACGCTGATGAGTTGTACTTTATAAATTAATCCGGCTTCGACAAGCCACTGCAACGCCACTTCAAATTCTTTGGCTCGCGCACCTTCTCGAATTGCGGAATAGATGAATTTTTTATTTTCTTTTGCTAGTTGATTGGGGATGCTATCCCATACCTGATTGATTTTCATGATATGCTCTTTGGGAGCATGTTTGGCAAAATCTAGGCTATAAGCATTCAGAATGGCAGTTTGGATTTCTCGAACTTTAGTAACATTTTGAGATGAAATGTATTCAGCAACGGCCTCTGGCATTCCTCCGACAAACAAATACTCTTTAAAGTGCATGAGAATTTTGTCGTGTAAATTAGGAGGCAATGGCTCAATGCTTTTGAGCTCTTCAATATAATTTTTTAATCGATCCTCTTTCAAGGCTTCGAGAAATTCGAGAAAACTCAAAGGGTAAAGAGTCAAAAACTGTACTTTTCCTACTGGAAAACCTTTGATGTGAGCAAGCTTGACGCCAAGAAGAGATCCTGCAGCTACAATGTGGTGCTCTGGAGCGGATTCGTAAAAGTATTTCAGGCTATTCAAGGCGTTCGGACATTCTTGCACTTCGTCAAAAATGAGCAGGGTTTTCCCTTCTATGATTTCGGCGTTCATTTCGATCGCTAAAGCTTTTAAAATCACTTTAGGATCTAAACCAGCATCAAAAAGTTTGCAAAGGCTTGGATTATCTTCGAAGTTCAGGTAGACGGTATTTGCGTATTCTTCCTCGCCGAATTTCTTCAATACAAATGTCTTGCCAACCTGTCTAGCTCCCATAAGAAGCAGGGGCTTTCTTTTTGGCTCTTTCTTCCAGGCGCGGAGGTTGTTCATTACTTTTCGCTTCATAAGCTTATATTAGTATAGCGTTACATTTTTTCGTACCAAAAAGTGTAAGACCTTACACTTTTTGGTACGAAAAAATGTAACGAATAACACTTTTTGGAACGAAAAAGTGTCATTTGATTCATAAGTTGTTTACAGTGAGTTTGTTGTAAAGTACATGGGTGAGTGATGCGATTTAATTGCCTCGATGACTGTAAAATGCTAATTTTATATTTGTTTATTATATTAAAATTTTGATAAAATAAAGTTAAGAATATAATAAAAAAGGAGGTAAAAATGATCTATCCAGTTCTCATTTCTACGTCCTTATCCACATCCTCAGAGGTTAAAAATCCGCAGCAACCTAATAATGAACAATTTAGCGATAAATCAGGACGAGTTCTAGAGGCATTTTCCAGAGTAAAAGAAGCCTTTTTGCGCCCCCTTGGCGAATTCCTAAATCCATCGCACCAACCTCTTTCTACAAAGGGGGGTACCCATGCGTGCTTTGAGGCTGGCTCCAATCCAGGGTGGGCAATTCGGGAGTTGATGTCTGGCGGTCCGATGATACCTGTGGATGGCTTTACTGGCGCAGCAAATACCTTCATTGGACCTGCACTTGCCATGCAAGGGGTTGAGGGGCTCAACCTTGCTTCTGATTTAGATGATGGAAGAGGCCAAGTTAAAGGGATCATCGATATCGTCAAAGGGGTTGTCGAGACGCTGCGAGGAGTGAATTTTGCTGAGGAGAGATCTTTACTGACTATTGCTGAAACAAAAGCGCATGCGGCACATGCCCTCTTGCTTGCGGCCCATATCTCCGAGAAGATTGCAGATTTGCTTACTCCAGTATTATTTTTGGTCTTCCTGATCGCTTCTGCATATGATCTATTCGATGCGAGCAATACGCTAAAGGGATTTAAGTTTGAGAATTTAAGCGAATTAACTTTTGCGGATTGGAAAAATCAATGTCTTAGAAAAATAAATGATCTACAGGAGAAAGGCGACCTTGAATATAAAGAAAAATGCAAAGATTCTGCGCGCGCGTTCTTAGAAAAATTTTATGCTGAAATCAAGGAAGAAAAATGGGAAGATTTATCTTCTGAGCTTCTTTCTTTATTAGGATTGACTAGGGAAGAAACCGAAGGATTGACTCCTTTGGAGATCGTTGGTCTGATGGTAGAAAATCGTAAATTTCAGGAAAGGACCTTCGAAGCTCTCAATCGAGTGGGTGGCGATGAGATTGTTCAAAAGGCCTTAAAGAGAGGACTTGCAGAGCGTTTAAAGTCAACGGATCTAGAGGTCCGAGCTGCAGCGAAAATAAAAGCAAATAAGTTAAATGAACACCTAGCTTCTGAAATGACAAAAAAGAAAGTCAAAGTTGTTGCCTTTGCTGTTCTTTTTGGTATTTCTGTAGGTGTTCCTGCCCTCACTCACTCCCATGCTGCTTTAGCAGCTCTTGTTGCCTATGGGATCTTTAAGGTCCTTAAATCACTTCTTCCTATTGGACTGTTTGGGATCGACGCCGATGCGATGATTAAAGGGTGGACAAGCGGCAAGCCGGGTTGGACAGATAAGGCGCTAGTCGTTGCAGAAGCGGTTCTTCTTGCGAGTATTCTTGTCGCAGCCATTGTACTTACTGTTCACTTTGCCTGGCCCTTGATTTTCCTTCTCCCTATTTGCGTCTCTCTGGTTGTAGGGCTTGGATGGTGCGGTGTCTCTTGGGACCAGTTAAGCCATAAAGAGCAAAAATGGAATTGGGAACATCCTTCGCTTGAGGGGATCCTTGAACTTGGTCAGGCGGGAACACGCGAAGATAGAAGAAAACTGGTGAGTATAAAGACCGCGAAGTTGTTAAGTAGGCTGCCAGAAGAGGATAAGGTAGCATTACGCCAGAAATATAGAGATGAGTTTGATAGGCATCATGGTCTCATTCAAAAATCTATACGCAACCAATACTTAAGTTTACTCAGTTCCCTTAAGGAAGGGCATGATTGGTTTCTACTTAAGGAAGGGCATGATTGGTTTCTACTTGCTGTTAAAGAAACCCGCAACGACTTTTGGGATCGTTTTCATAAGGGAGAAATGGTGTTAAAGACTGTAGAACAATTTGAAACTCTCTATAGAAAATTGAAAAAAAGAGAACCTCTTACAAACGCGGAATCTGAGATTTTAGAGACTCATTGTAATTCCGGTCCCCTTCAGGAAAACCTTGATTACCTATTCGAGCTGAAAGGGAATACTCAAGCTCAATTGATCTCCACTGTGGATGGAATTTTAGCTCAAAGGCAGCCAAAAGAAGTTCCAGTTGAGCAGTCCCCACAAGTAGATAAGCTTTCTTCAACAGATGTTGTTGAAGACCTCGCCTTAAATCCTACCTAATTAATCCGCTGGTTTTTCATCCAGCTTCTTCTTGCGTTTCAGTTTTTCATGTAGAGATTCAATGTACACATAGATCACTGGCGTGAGGTAGAGAGTCATGATCTGAGAAAAGATCAAGCCTCCGACGATCACGATACCAAGTGACTGGCGGCTTTTTGCTGTGGCGCCTCCAATGGCAAGAGCGATGGGAACAGCGCCCATCAGGGCTGCCAAGGTGGTCATTAAGATAGGCCGGCAGCGGATTTTGCAGGCTTCGTAGATTGCGTCATGGATCGATTTGCCTCGATTGAGCCTGGACTCATTGGCAAAGTCAATCATGATGATCCCGTTTTTCATCACAATTCCAAGGAGCATGATCATGCCTACGACGGCGTAGAGAGATAGTGTTTGTCCACAGATCATCAAACTGATGAATCCTCCGAGCGCAGCAGGGGGAAGCGTAGACATGATGGTCAGCGGCGGGAAGAAGTTCTCGTAGAGGATGCCGAGGATGATGTAGATGATGAACATAGCGATCAACAAAAGAAACTTCAAGTTGGCAAAGGATTGTTCAAAGACATCGGCAGAGCCTTGGATGGCTCCTGTGACGGTAGGCGGGAGGGTGTTTTGTGCAATTGACTTGATGTCTTTAAGAGCAAGGTTTAGGGGAGAGTTGTGATTGAGGTTGAAGGAGATAGTCGCAGAGGGGAGGCCATCGATGTGGTTGACTGTAAGCGGGCCTGGTTTTTCAGTGACTCTGCAGATCGATGCAAACGGAACCATTTGGTTCTGGGTATTGCGCAGCCATATCTGACGAAGGTCTGTGGGATTTCTATAAAAATGGGGAAAGGTTTCCATGATGGCGTAGTACTGGTAGCTAGAAGTATTGATCGGGCTTAAGTTGCCTGTCGCATAAGCAAGGCCGAGCGCGTTTTCGATCTGTGTCGCTGTGATATTGTATTGCGAGGCTCTATCGCGCAGGATTTCTACTTTGGCCTGAGGTTCGTTTATATCCATGTCGCTGACGACAGAATTAATAGAGGTGAGCTGCTTCATTTTGCTTTCGATAATGGAAGCGAATTTATAGAGATCGTCTGTGCTCATGCTAGTGAGTGTATATTGATAGTCTCCTTTACTATTTGTCGTACCGACTTGGAGGTTAATGAGGGGAAGGGGAACGAGGAAGACTCTGCAGCCGGGAATTTGGTTGACCATGGGATTTAAGTGTTTGACGAGGGGAGCTAGCGCTAGCCTTTCTTTGATCGGTTTCAAAGCGATATAAAGGGTTCCTTCATTGTCTTGGGGATAGGCGCTGACGCTAAGCACAGATTCGACATTGGGATCTTTAGCAATGATTTTCGATAATTTTTCGATGTGCTCGCTCAGCTGAAACGGCGAGGTGCCATCGACGGTTTGCACATAGCCCTGGATGAGGCCTAAGTCATCCGGGGGGAGAAAATCTTTGGGGAGTTTTACGAGAAGGAAAATGGAAAGGGCCAAGCTGCCAAGACCCATTAAAAGGATAAGAAATTTGTTTTTCAGAGCCCACTGAAGAGAAGGAGAGTAAATTTTTAAGATTTTTTCATTTAACTTCTCCGACATCTTCTCGACAGCAGTTTTCTTCTTTTCGACACCTTCGACATGCGCGGGAATAAGGCGGCTGCACATCAGCGGTGTTAAGGAGAGGGAGATCATCCCTGAAATAAAGACAGTGACGACGATCGTGACAGCAAACTCATGGAGGATTCTTCCAATGATGCCTCCCATGAAGAGGAGAGGGATGAAGATGGTGCAAAGGCATAGCGTCATCGACAAGATGGTAAAGCTGATCTCTTTGGATCCATTGAGCGCCGCTTGAAAAGGTTTTTCTCCTTTTTCGACATGGCGGACGATGTTTTCAAGGACAACGATGGCGTCATCGACGAGATAGCCAATCGCCAGTGTAATCGCAAGAAGCGAGAGAATATCGATGGTGAACTTCATGAACAGCATGACGATGAATGCACCCATAACGGAGAGCGGGATGGTGATAACCGGAATGAGAGTATCTTTAATTTTGCCAAGATAGAAAAAGATGATCACAATGACGAGCAAAAGGGCAATAGATAAGGTGAGCTGTACGTCGTGAACAGAATCCCAAATAAAGGACGATTGATCAAAAAAGCGAACGACTTTAATCGAGCCGGGGATTTGCGCTTCTAAAGCGGGAAGCATTGCATTGATATCTTCGACGATCTGTAGCGTGTTTGCCCCTGGCTGTTTTCTAACGGCGAGAACGATGGTAGCTGCATCGGAATCACCCTGATAATAGTTCACGGGCATTTTATCATTTTGCACGCTATCGATGGCGTGGCCGATATCGCGAAAACGGGTGATTGATCCATCTTGGTTTTTAATAATGATGGGATCGTACAAAGCAGCAGGCATGAGCTGACCTTGACAGTCGATGGTATATTCCCGTTTTTCTCCAAAAAGTGTTCCTACAGGCTTGTAGACGTTGGCCAGTTTGATCGCATTGCCCACATCTTCGATGCCGATATTTCTGGCAGCCATTTTTTGCAAATCGACGCGCAAGCGAACAGCATAAGGCTGTCCATAGGTCTGTACTTGGGAGACGCCGTCGACAAGGCTGAGTCTTTGTGCGACAACGGAGTAGCCGTAATTGTAGAGATCGCCCTGCGTTGCTGTCGGCGAGGTGACGCAAAGAAAGAGGATCGGCGAGGCTGTGGGGTTGGTTTTGGTGTAGGTAGGAGCGTAGGGGAGGTCTTTAGGGAGTTGGGGATTGGCTGTGTTGATCGCAGCAAGCACGTCGGGTGCGGCGAGGTCGATATTGCGGTCTAAGCGAAATTGCAGAACGATCGTTGCGTTTCCAGTATAGCTTGTCGAGGAGATGTTTTGCAGACCCTGAATGGTTGTGAATTGCTGTTCGAGTGGAACGACGACGTTGTTGGCAACCGTCTGCGGGTCGGCACCAGGCCAATCGACAGTGACAGTAATGGTCGGGTAGTCGACATCGGGCATGTCGCTGACGGGAAGAGCCAGATAAGCGAGCACTCCGAAAAATGCCACGGTGACCATCATGAGAATTGTCATGACGGGCCGGCGGATAAAGATTTCAGATAGGTTCATCCTGCTTTTTCCTCTTGAATTTTGACAGTCATCCCGGGATAGAGATTGAGTTGCCCTTCGGTGACTACTCGGTCTTCTGGATCAATCCCGCTTTCTATAGAAATATAGGTGTCGTCGAACCGCTGTCCCATTTTTACATTCTTCACTTCGATGCTGGAGTCGGATTTAACGACGTAAACGTAATGTCCTTTTTGTCCGACCATGACGGCATCGGTTGGTAAAAGAAGCGCTCCCTTTTGATCGCCTAAGATCAGGCGCACATCGACATAGTGGCCTGGCCATAGGACTTTTTCCTCGTTGGGTAGCGTGCCTTCTAAAAGGACGGCTCCTGTTCCGGTATTGACTTGGTTATCGATGAGCGTGAGCTCGCCGGAAAAGGGATATTTGTGCGCTGCATCGGGATAAACGATAAGTTTGAGCATCCCTAGTTTTTGTTTTTCCTGAATGGTCAAAAGATCTGTTTCGGGGACGTAGAAGTCAACAAGGATGGGCTGGATTTGGTTTAAAAGAACTAAATCTGTGTCTGCATTGGAGTCGACATAGTTTCCTGTTTTAACCTGCAATTTTCCTGTGACGCAGTTCATCGGCGCTTCGATGTAGCAATAACCTAAGTTGATTTTTGCTGATTCCAGTTCTGCTTTGTTTTGATCGACGATGGCTTGATCGACGACGACGTTTGTGACGTATTGGTCGTAATTGAGTTGTGAGATGAAGTCTTGCTGCACTAAGGGCCCATAACGATAGGTTGTCTCTTTGGCGTACTTTAGGTTGGCTTTGGATTGGTCAAGCGTAGCTTCTGCTCTTGCCAGTGCCGCTTGGTAGGGGCGCGGGTCGACAACGAGTAAAAGGTCTCCTCGTTTGACCTCTTGCCCTTCTACAAAATACTGACCTACGATATTTCCTGAGACTTGTGATCGCACGGTGACATTGGTCTTAGCGACGATATGTCCGATGTAATCGACATAAGTGGGAACATCGCAAACGAGGGGGTTTGTCACAGAGACTAAGTGTGGTGGAGGTACAGGAGGTGGGGCTTTTTCACAGCCTGTAAAGGCAATTACAGTGAATAATATAAAAAAACATCTATTCTTCATTGCTTACAACCTCATTTGTGGAGTTGAGATCAGAAATATGAATCTCTTCTAAGTTCTTAAATGGGGAGAGATAATTCGGGGAAAGGATCCCCGTTGCGTACGCTAAGTTGGCAAGTGTGGTGAACCATTGTTGGACGGCGTTTGCAAGCCTTGCCCTTGCATCGGCAAGCGAACTCTGCGCAGACACGACATCGAGGATGGTATTTGTTCCTTGTGTATACTGGCTGAGCGCGACGGTGTATTGCTCTTCTGCAGCGAGAAGGTAGTTTTTTGCAAATTGCAGCGTGTCATAAGCTACATGGACGTTGTAGTGAAATGTAGTGATCTGCTGAATCATCATTATTTCAGTTTGTTTCATCTGCTCTTCCGCTGTCTCTCGATTGGCTTCTGCAATCTTGATCGCATTGCGGTAGTAAAATCCTTGGAAAAGCGGCATGGAGACAGTAAAGGTGCTCGTGAAGTTGTAGACATCGTGCAAGCCCTTGTTGTAATAGTTTTTTGCGATGTCGAAGTTGTAATTAAACTGAGGCAAAAATTGTCGTTTAGAGGCAAGCAAGCTTTGCTGTTTGGAACGGAGATTGGCTTCAGCAGCTAAGAGGTCGGGGCGATTTTGCATCGCTACTGCGATCAAGGTCTCGACAGGAGGAATGATCTCTTTATCGGGAAGATCCGTAGGCAAGTTTTGTGTTTGCAGTTTGATATTGGCGGGCAAGCCCATGTCGCTTAGCATTTGTGTGTAAGCTGTTTCTACATTTTGTTGCTGCGCTGCCCATGTCGTTTGGTTTTGAAGCAGTTGAGTGGTCGCTTGCAAGACATCGGAGACGTTGCGCACTCCAGTGTCGAAGCCAGTCTGTGCGGCCTGCAATGTCAGCTGCGCTGTCTCAACGTTGGCGATATCAGCAATGAGCAGCTGCTTTTGATAAAGGTAAGTGTAAAAATCGTTCATGATGGTCTGCAGAAGTGTCAAAATGGCGTCGTTGTGGGTCCAGTCTGCGTTGTAGAGCGCTTGCTTTGCGGCTTCTGATGTGGCTCTTACCGTTCCGAAATCGTAGATCAAATAGGAAAGCGTGATTTGCGGCGTCCACGCGGTGTAGTAGATATCAGTGACGGATGCGGGACCTAGCGTTGTGGTAGCTGATGGATTAGTGCTTGTGATGGTTCCCGAAGAATTGAAGCTGGGCTGACGGTTTCTGGAATAGGTAAATTGGCCATTGATCTCTGGGAAGAATTGGCTTTGCGACTCCCCGTAGTTTGCAGCTGCAGATCGCGCTTGCGCCCAGGTGATCTTTGTTTGCTGGTTGTTGCGCAAAGCGATGTCGATGAGCTCGCCTAGGCTATAGGGGTCATTCTGTTCAATCAGCTCAGGAGAGTCGTCGGAAAGCGCCATGGGTTTGACGTTTTTAGGGGGAACCCAGGTCTTGGAAGAGGTGAGGGGAGCGTAACTCCATGGATCGATGACGGCGCGATTGGGGTAGCAGCCACCACATGTGAGTAAAATGAGATAGGATGTGGGGACAACAACATGCCTCAGCATCAACCCGCCTTTATGGTGACTGACAACTAAAATATTTATTTACCATCTTAAGCGCAGTATACTTACTGAGGTTTTTAGGTCAAAAGATCATTACGATATTTTTATTATCTAAAGAATGCCCAAAGAAATAACAATAGGATGGTCAGGATTTCTTCATCCTAATCATCCTATTATCTTGTTATTTTTTTCTTTATTGCTTCAGTTTTTTGGTCAAAAGCTCATTGACGATGGCGGGCGACGCCTTGCCTTTGCAAAGCTTCATGACCTGTCCAATGAGGAAGTCAAAGGCTCTGCCTTTACCCGCTTTGAAATCTGCAACAGATTGGGGATTAGCTTCTAAAACTTGATCGACGAGCGGCTCGATGCTGGAGGTATCTTGCATCGGCTGGAAGTCGGGATTTTCTTGCACAATTTTTTCTGGATCCTTTCCGGGGCTTGCAAACATCTCATCGGCGACGCTTTTTGCGATTTTGCCGGTGATCGTCCCTTTTTCGATCATGTGGACGAGTTTGCCGATATGTTCCGCTTGGATGCCAGAATCTAAAAGCGTTTTGCCTGTGTCTTTAAAACGGCCGGTAAATTCGACAGTGATCCAATTGCACACGTTCTTTGGGCTTCCGCCGATTTTGAGCGCTTCTTCGAAATAATTAGCAAGGGGCTTTTCGTTGATCAAAATCGTGGCAGATCCAACGGGAAGCAGCAACTCTGAGACGTAGCGTTTAAAGCGCTCTTGCGGAAGTTCCGGAAGTGAGGCGCGCACAGATTCGATGTAGGCTTCTGACAACACAATCGGGGGCAGGTCAGGCTCGGGGAAGTAGCGGTAATCTTCTGCGGCTTCTTTTTCGCGCATCAAGATGGTTTCTTTTTTGTCGACGTCGAAGCGATAGGTTCCTGAACCGATGACAGTTGCCGGATCTTCGTGGGGTTTTGCGGAGTAAAGGCGGATTTGGCGGCGGATTTCTGACTCGATCGCCATTTCCATGTAATTGAAAGAGTTGAGGTTTTTAACCTCTACTTTTTTGCGGAGCTTGGGATCTCCTTTAGGGCGCACAGAAACGTTGACGTCGATGCGCAAAGAGCCTTCTTCCATATTGCAATCGGAAGCATCGAGATATTCCATGATCGCTTTGATGGCCATTGCATAGGCGGAGGCTTCTTTGGGAGAGTGCATGCACGGCTCTGAAACGATTTCTAGAAGAGCAACACCGGCTCTATTGTAATCGACGCCTGCAAAGGTGCTAAAATGTTTGAGCATGCCGGCATCATCTTCGAGATGGGCGTGGTGGATCGCAAAATGTTTGGTTTGATCGCCAACTTCTGCAACGACGCTGCCGCCGATGATAATCGGCTGCTCGAATTGAGTGATCTGAAAGTTGCGCGGGCTGTCGGGATAAAAGTAGGATTTGCGGTCGAACTTGGAAAAAGGGGCGATATGAGCGCGTATGGCACAGCCGAATTGAACTGCTTTGCGCACGGCTTCTTTATTCAAAATGGGGAGAGAGCCCGGCTGGCCTGTGTCGACAACGCCGATATTGGTATTGGGCTCATCGCCAAATCGATTTGGGGCGGAGCTGAAGATTTTTGACTTTGTGTTGAGCTGAACGTGGATTTCAAGCCCAATGATCGGTTCCCAATTTTCGTAATGAACGTCTGTCATAGCTCTCTACCCGTTGAAAAGTGTTGGGATTTTTTGGGAGAAGTCAGTGGCCTTTTCAAATGCATGCGCGAACTGAAGGACTTTGGCGTCTTGCATTTGAGGAGCGAGAAGTTGCAGTCCCAGCGGCAATTGATTGTGGCTAAAGCCGCAAGGAGTACTGATTGCAGGAATTCCGGCTAAGTTAGCAGCGATTGTGAAGATGTCCTGCAGATACATCTGAAGGGGATCTTGGATGCCGCCGATGGGGAAGGTGGTCATGGGAGATGTTGGCATCGCGATGACCTGGCATTTTTCAAAAGCAGCTTTGAACTTTTGGATGATCAACGTTCTGACTTTTTGCGCTTTTTTGTAGAAAGCATCCTGATATCCCGAAGAAAGCACATAGGTGCCGAGCAAGATCCGTTTTTTCACCTCAGGGCCGAAACCTTCTTGTTTGGAAAAATCGTACACTTCTTCAAGCGTTGCAGCTTTATGGGATCTTTTACCGTAGCGCACGCCATCAAAACGGGCGAGGTTGGTCGATGCTTCTGCGGTGGATAAAATGTAGTATACGGCAATCGAGTATTTGAGGATGTCCAGATCGATATCGACGATCTTTGCTCCCAAACTCTTATACACTTCCATGGCTTCTTTAAATTTTTCTTTTGCGCCATCGTGCAGCTGCTCGAGAAATTGCCAAGGAACTCCAATTGTAGAGCCCTTGATGTCTCCTTGCATTTTTTTCAAGTAGTCTTCTGGTTTGAGGTCCAAACTTGTCGAGTCATGTTGGCAATGCCTTCCCAAAACTTCCATGACTAGAGCCATGTCGGTCGTATTTGTTGTGAAGGGGCCAATTTGATCGAGGGAGGAGCCGAAGGCGACAAGGCCGTAACGGGATACGCGCCCATAAGTGGGTTTAAAGCCATTAATGCCGCAGAAAGCAGCGGGCTGGCGGATCGACCCGCCGGTATCGCTGCCAAGAGCGATCGGGCAGAGCCTTGCAGCGACAGCTGCGGCTGAACCGCCGGAAGAGCCTCCGGGGGAACAGGTCAGGTCCCAGGGATTTTTGGTCAGTTGGTAAGCAGAATTTTCTGTTGAGGATCCCATCGCGAACTCATCGAGATTGGTTTTGCCGATCAGCAATGCATCTTCATCTTCTAAGAGCTTGACAGCGGTAGCGTTGAAGACAGCGCGATAGTTTTCCAGAAATCGAGAAGCGCAGGTGGTCATCTCGCCTTCGATGTGAATATTGTCTTTGATAGCAATGGGGACCCCAGCGAGTTTGCCTAAGGGTTTGCCTTCTTTTCTTTTTTTGTCGAGCAGGCGCGCTTTTTCTAGGGCTCTTTCAGATAGGACAGAAAGAAAGGAACCGACTTTAGAATCGTGATGAGCGATCCGGCTTAAGGTGGATTGGACAATCGCCTCAGCGGAAACCTCTGATTTGCAAAAAAGCTCGCGCAGAGCATGGGCAGATAATTGATACATAATGAAATTATTGTGTAAATTTAATAACTGGAGGTACGCGCACCATTCCGCCGACGTGGCTAGGCGCGTTGGCCAAGAATTTGTCTCGGGATAGAAGTTCTCCTACTTCGTCTTCTCGCATCACATTTGTCAGCGTTTCCAAAACGCGGTAGCAGGGCTCGACCCCTTCAGTGTCTACTTCGCCCAGCTGCTGGATGTATTTGAGAACGCTTGCAATTTGGGACTGCAAGGCTTTTTTTTCCTCTTCGGTGCAGGCAATGCGGCACAGTTTTGCGAGCTTGTCCACTTCCTTTTCGTCGAATTCTTCCATGTCTACCTGTAATTAGAGAGAATATTATATTCCCGCACCTCGCCCATGTAAAGCTA
>JAHFTO010000018.1 GCA_023269355.1 Chlamydiota bacterium
GCCTCAACTATCTCATGCGCTAAAGTGCTTGGATGGAATGCTAAAGAAGCGGTCCGCTTTTCATTTTTGCTTTCTATCCCGACAATCATCGGTGGCAACTGCTTAGAACTTCTGAAAATCTACCTCTCTCATGAGCATCCTGGCAGTGTTTCTATGCCTGCCTGCGCTGTGGGATTCTTCACATCGCTAATTTTTGGACTCATCGTTGTTCGATTTGCTTTAGCAATCCTTGAGAAAGGAAATTTAAAGCCTTTTGCCTGGTATTGCCTTGCTTTTGGCATCATTGCCGGTGTATATCTAAATACATAATTATAGAAGAGATTGCATGGCTAAAACGGCACCTCCAACAAAAAAACAATCCCGCTTGCCCCAAGAAGGCAAAGGACTCATCCTCCTCGGAAGCTCCCTCATTCTTTTGCTCAGCTTACTAAGCTTCCACGCAGAAGATCCCAGTCGCAACTGGATCGGTTTTGCAGGATGGGGTTTGGCCTTTGGCTCGACATTTCTTTTTGGACTGTGCAGCTATTTGATCATTGCATTTATGGGATGGATCGGATGGCAGTTTCTCTTGAACAAAGAGATCCCCGCACTCACCACAAAGTGCATCTACTTTGGCATTTTCCTAATCTCATGTTCATTGCTTCTCAACCTCATCGCAGAAGCAGGCTTCCCCATTGCTTCTTTTCTAGAGCATAAGATCTACACCGAATCCCATCATTTTGATCTCCCCTATTCCCATACAGCGATCCGGCATAATCTCGGCGGCGTCCCCCTCTACTATCTTTACAAAGACCTTCCAACGATCAACTTGCAAAGGGCGCTTAGCGACGTCGGCATCAGTTTGACATTTACGATCACAGCCATTGTTTCTTTTCTTCTTTTCACAGAAATCCGCCTGCTTCCTCTTCTCGACAGAATAAAAGGACTTTGGTACGCAGCAAAAACTAAACTAGCGCCACTTTTGAGCAAAGAGCCAAAGCCTTATGAAGAAACGCCTCTCAAATCGCCTCAAGAAATTGAAAATACCCTCTCTAAACATCTCCCAAGACCTGTTTACCAGCCGCGCAAACCCAAAGAGGAAGACCTCACCATCCGCACCATGAACGACAAAATGGAGTCGAAAGAGAAAACCTCCCCTGAATTTAAAGCGCCCGTCCATAAACGCCAAGCTGCCATCAACGCACAAAAAGTCGTGAATGGTGATTTCACAACCTACCAAATTCCTCCTGCGTCTTTGCTCAACAATCCCAAAAAAGTCGATCAACCCTCGCTCAAAAAAGATCTGAAGCGGCAAGCAGAAATCCTCGAAGAAACGCTACTCAGCTTTGGCATTGAAGCAAAAGTTGGAGAGATCAACTGCGGCCCGACGATCACCTCTTTTGAAGTGCATCCTGCAATCGGCGTCAAAGTCCAAAAGATCAAAACGCTCGAAAACGATATCGCACTCAACCTTCAAGCTAAATCGATACGCATTATTGCACCCATCCCTGGAAAAGCTGCTGTCGGCGTGGAAATTCCCTCGCTTTATCCCCAAGAGGTTAGCTTCAAAGAGCTTCTCTTAAGCTCCCAGCAGAACCCGCGCAAAATGATGGTGCCTCTGCTGCTTGGCAAAACAGTCTCCGGCGACAACGTCATCAGCGATCTTGCCAAAATGCCCCACTGCTTGATCGCAGGGGCTACAGGATCTGGAAAGTCGGTTTGTATCAACACCGTCATCATGTCGATTCTGATGAACGCAAGGCCCGACGAAGTTAAACTCATGATGGTCGACCCCAAGAAAGTCGAACTGACGCCATACACCAATCTACCTCACATGATCGCGCCCGTCATCACCGAAGCCCATGGCGCCTACGCCGCTTTGAACTGGCTTGTCAAAGAGATGCAAATCCGCTACGAAATCCTCAAACAGCTCGGCGTCCGCAATATCAGCGCTTTTAATAGCCGCCATATCAACAAAGAGCTGGAAGCATCGCTTAGTATTCCGATCCCGGTTAAAATGCATGTCATCGTCGCCATCATCGATGAGTTTGCGGATCTGATGATGGCCTCAAGCTCCGATCTAGAAACTCCCATTGCACGCATTGCTCAAATGGCCAGGGCTGTCGGCATCCACCTGATCTTAGCCACTCAACGCCCCTCACGCGAGGTGATCACAGGCCTTATCAAAGCAAACTTCCCTACGCGCATCGCGTTCAAAGTCTCTAGCCGCGTGAACTCTCAAATCATTCTCGACGACGTCGGCGGAGAGAGTCTGCTCGGAAATGGCGACATGCTCTTTCTACCTCCAGGAAGCTCTAGCCTCATCCGCTCTCAGGGAGCTTATATCAGCGATGAAGAGATTAACAAAATCGTCCAGTTCATCTGTGATCAAGCTCCGCCCAATTACCTCATCAACTCCTTCGATCAGATGCGTCTTGAGGACTCGTCCTCCGATGACTCCAGCGATGACAATCCCCGAGATACTCTCTACGACCAAGCACTGACACTCGTCGTTGAGACGGGCACAGCATCTACCACATTTCTGCAGCGCAAGCTAAAAATCGGCTACGCAAGAGCTGCATCCCTTATGGATGAACTCCAAGCCAAGGGAGTGATCAGCGCCCAAGAAGGCGCTAAGCCAAGAAGAATTCTTCTAGATCCAAAAAACACAACTTCCTCTTCCAAAACCCCGGCTTCCTATGAAGAACAAGAACTATTCGAATAAACCTGAAGAAATAAAACCGGAAAATGTAGCTAGAGCAGAAATCAAACTCCTGCCCCGTTTAAAATTCATGGGCTACGTTATGTCGATCATTGCGATTGCCACTTTGACATTTGCAATCGTTGTACAGGAAGAAACAGAAATATCCGCTGAACTTTTAGAACAAGAGCGCGATATCAAAAAAAATACCGCAGGAATCTTCCTAGAAAGCGATGAAGGCGTCCTAGATGTTGCTGCTACCGAAGTCCTCAATTTCTACATGATCAGCGCTGTCTTTGCTGCCATCGCAGGGACATGCTTTGCGATTGTCTGGAAAAAAAGAAAAGATTTTTTAATATCGGATGTAATAAACACAAAGAAATAATGACATAAGTACATATCCCATGTCGACGAGCAAAAAAAAAATCCTCATTGCTGATCCCGATGATGAGCTCATTCAGCTGCTGCAAAAGGAAAAAGAAGCAAGCAGCTACATCATAGAGACGGCAAAAACAGGACATGAGTGCCTCTCTAAAATCAATTCCTTTCAGCCCGATCTGATCCTCATTGAAATGATGCTCCCTGAAATCCACAGCATGGAAATTTTGCGCCGCATCAAATCCGATCCTCACAAAAAACATATCGGCGTCATCGTCACCACAGCCTACTTGATGATGCAAAACTACCACGCTGCAATCCACCTCGGCTGCGCCTTCTTTTTAGAAAAACCCTTTGCACCCGAAGAGGCCTTTTCTTTATTCAAGCAGTATTTCGAGCACAAGCTTCACCCCGAGCCCTTCTCAGGCCAGCAATCCACCCTCAAAGGCGCACACTGCTACCTTCCCAAGATGCACTCTGCTAACTCCTACATTAAATTTTGGGGCACACGAGGATCCAATCCCGTCTCAGGACCTGACTACGTCCGCTTTGGAGGCAACACCTGCTGTCTAGAAATCCGCCACAAAGACGATCTTGTCATCGTCGACGCTGGTACTGGCATCCGCCCCTTGGGAGAAGAGTTAGGCAAATTCAACCCCAAAAAGATCAACCTCTTGATCAGCCACACCCATTGGGACCACGTCGCAGGCTTTCCCTTCTTCACACCCCTCTACGATCCCGAATGTGAGATCACCATCTGGACACCGATCGGCTTCGAGAAAACCACCCGCGAGCTCTTCACCGAAATGCTCGCCTACGCCTACTTTCCTGTACGCCTCGACGACATCAAAGCCAAACTTATCTTTAAAGACATCGAAGTGGGAGTTCCCTTCCACATAGGAGAGATATTCATTGATACCGATTACGCCTTCCACCCCGGAGCTACCGTCTGTTTCAAGTTCAAGATCGACAAAACAACCTTCGGCTATGCCACAGACAACGAGTTCCTCCTAGGCCATCACGGCAGTCCCAAACTCATCGCAAAAGACAGCCCCCTCATCAAACCTTACCGCCGCATGATCCAATTCTTCAAAACATGCGATTACCTCATCCACGAAGCGCAATACACGCCCGCAGAATACCTCACCAAAGTCGGCTGGGGCCATTCCTCCATCACCAATGCCACCGCCCTTATTCTCCTCACAGAAATGAAAGAATGGATCATCACTCACCACGATCCCAAACACACCGATCAAGACATCCTCAAAAAAATGCAAATGCAGTACGACGTCTTCGACGAAGTACAATACGCCTGCAGACCCCGCGTTGCCTTCGACGGCATGACGATTCCGCTTTAATTAGAATCGCTCTCACGATTATGTCTACTCAACTGCAGGAAGAGCACTCGGTTGCTCTATTAATTTCTCTTCTTCTTTCTTGATTCGCTTTTCTAATTTCCTAACATCCTCTTCTACTGGCAATCTTTCTGGATGAATATTGCTTTCTATCAATACTCGACGCACACCGTGATTATTTTTTACATGTTCCTCAGCAATACGAGTCTCTCCACGCAAATTTTCCTTTTTAACGTTAAAATGTGTGATTTCCCCTGCAAAATCTTTAGCCTTAATCGTAATAGTTGGTAAAAAATCCGCTAAAGCACGATTTTCAGGCACTCCTAATTGATGCTTCATTTCACTAGTAGTATTTCCACCAAAAAGCGCTTGATCCCCTTTACTTCTAATTCTAGCAAAACCCTGATCGTCTACCCCATGTTGATAAAGAACTGAGGTGAGTTCCTTTTCCGTTTGTGTCAGTTTGTGCCGAGCTTCTATCCGTTCCAACATTGCTATGTGTTTTTCAAGCAGTTCTTGTTTTCTTGTCTGCAAAGCGAAATAGCTTTGAGCAAAGGCGATTGGCTCTTTGCGAGAATCTCCGTTCTGGGCAATCAAATAACATGCATAACGGGACAGCAGTATATCTGGGATTTCTCGTTGTGTACCTGAACCTAGGTTAACCATTTTCATGACATCACGAAAATGGTTAATTATAAGCGAGTTAGAGTTCTTGCAGGCTATTTTTGCTTTTTCAATAACATGAAGAAAATTCTCCCAACTACTATACTCGAAAAGTATCTGAAGATCTCTTGCCAACCAGCACTCAATATCCTGTTCAATATGGACTGCTTCTTCAAAACTTTTGGATAATCTAGAAACGATATCTTTCTTCATGTTGACCTAGGAGTATCAAAGGGAGACTTATAGTAAAAAGGTGTTTTTTTCAGAACACACAAATAATTAAAAATATAACTATAAAAAAATCGAGTATTAAACTCAAACCCATATACTCTACGAACAAGAAATTTACAGTCAGAAAAGGAAGCTTGCTCACAAACTAGAGAACTCTTTCTAAAACGAAATAGATCGACTCACGGTCTCTTGATAAGCAATCGACACTTCCGTCTTCGCGGTAAGCGCCTGAAGCTTTTCTGAAATGATCTTTAACGCCAGCTCCTGAGAATTGCATTCGCTGGATAAATGCGCCAAATGCACATGCTTGAGCCCCTCATGATAAATCTGCTCTAAAAGCCCCGCACACTCCGCATTCGACAAATGCCCCTGGCGACTCAATACACGCTTCTTATACACCATAGGCCGGCTGCAAGCATGCACCATCGAAGGCTCATGATTTGCTTCCAAATACAGATAATCACACCCCTTCAAACAGCTCGCCACAAGTGTCGTCGCAAACCCCAAGTCCGCACAAAACCCCAGCTTCAATCCCCCTGTCTTCATCGTAAACGCCACAGGATCGACCGCATCATGCTGCACACTGAAGGGATGCACCTCCAGATCTCCAAATTCAAACACTTCTCCCGTAGAGAAGATCTTGAACTTCGGATGCATATTCAAAATCCCCTGAATTGCCTTTGCCGTATCGCTATTGGCAAACACTGGAATCTTACTCCCCAATACATCAAGCCCCTTGATATGATCGGTATGCTCATGCGTAATTAAAATCGCATCGATCTCATCGATACTCACACCAATTGCCCCAAGCCTCTCGCGGATTGCTTTAGCGCTCAATCCCGCATCGATCAAAATCTTCGTCGTCTTCGTACCGACATAAATGCAATTTCCTTTCGAACCAGAAGCCAACGGACAAAATCCAAACATGTTTATCTCAATTTTAAAACCCACAGTTGTATCAAGCGCTGTAATGAGAAACAAGGAGAAAGTAATAGTGGAAAATTTTTCCAAAAACACTACTATTGCAAGCGTTTTTGGCGATAAAAATTGTAAGCCATTTGCTTTCAGTTGTTTAAGCTCGACTAAAATACGATATATCGTAAAATAGTCGCGACTAAAATACGATATATCGTATAATGGTCGTATGAAAAGACTGTATCAAGAGCTGATCCTTCAGCACCTCTCTGAGCTGCGTCAAATGGTATTTCTAATGGGCCCCAGGCAAGTTGGCAAAACGACTGCAAGCCTGGAATCAGCGGCCCATTGGCCCAAGCAATTTTATTTCAATTGGGACAATCCTACAGATAAACTACTATTTATAGAGGGGCCCAGTGCCATTGCCAAGCAGGTTGGCCTAGGGGAGCTTTCTGAACAAATCCCCATTTTAATTTTTGATGAAATCCACAAATTTGGAAAATGGAAAAACTTTCTAAAAGGCTTCTTTGATCTTTACGAAAAGAAAGCAAAGATTATTGTCACCGGAAGCGCCCGATTGAATGTTTATAAAAAAGGGGGCGATAGTTTAATGGGCCGCTATTTCTATTATCGGGTCCATCCACTCTCTGTGGCTGAAATTGTATCTCCTGTTTTGATCCAAGAAGAAATCCGGCCTCCCGCATCCATTTCTGAAGAGGATTGGGCGGCACTCCTAGAACATGGAGGATTTCCAGAGCCATTTTTACAGCGCAGCAAAGCATTTTCTCGTCGTTTGCGTACGATTCGCAAAGATCAGCTCTTTCGCGAAGATATTCGAGATGGCACAAGAATCCAAGAATTAAGCCAACTCGAGTTACTTGCCGAACTGCTCCGCAAACAGGCAGCAGAAGCCATGGATTACCAGTCTCTTGCTAAAAAAGTACAAGTCTCGATTGATACAATTCGACGGTGGCTTGAAGTTTTAAAGTCGTTTTACTATTGTTTTTCCATTCAGCCTTGGTCGAAAAACATTACCCGCTCTCTTATCAAAGAGCCAAAACTCTATCTCTGGGATTGGTCTTTAATCGATGATGAAGGACATCGCAATGAGAATCTGGTTGCCAGCCATCTTCTTAAAGCGATTCATTTCTGGAATGATCGGGGCTTTGGGGAATATGGCCTCTATTATTTGCGCACAAAAGACAAAATTGAAACAGACTTCCTTGTTACAAAGAACGAAAAACCCTGGTTCCTAATTGAGGTTAAAACAAAAGCAAAAGGACTTTCTCCTGCACTCTATCATTTCCAAAAAGAAACCAATGCGCCCCATGCTTTTCAAGTCGCCTTTGACCTTCCCTTCGTGAATAAAAATTGTTTTGAAGAAAAAGATCCCATTCTGGTTCCTGCTAGAACCTTCCTCTCTCAACTTGTTTAGAGTTCTCGATGTTCCACTTTTTAGTGAGATAGGTTCCTCTGTGAATACTCCCTCAGCTTAAGCAGAGGGCTTCTCCTTTGAGCAGTTTGCACCGCTTTGAGGAACCTCTGCTGGTAGTTACACCCAATTGTGTAACGAGGGCTTCTAGGGATTGGATACCCAGGCTATCTATTCCGAGAGCCAAATACGAGTGTTTTTAGAGAGCGAGTCTCAGCCTACACGAAAGTGAGACTAATTTAACAAAAGGGCGCAATTCATCCAAGCCCTAAAGTGCTTGGTTTTTTTTTGCGTCGAATGGATAAAACGTGAAACAGTCACCTGTATTTCCCATTACATGAATGATATTCCCTAATGTGCTTTTCGATAACCTTTAGGTAGGTTGGGCTATTTATGTCATGATCAAGACCTTCGGCATCTTTATGAGGCTCAAGAAAGATCAGTTCACTTTTGTTTTCATGCAGTTTATCTATTATTTTTTGGCGAAAATCTTCATCATGAACACTATGGTCTACGAGAAGCTGCATCACTAAATCTTCCCCGTAATGCACGACGTCATTTTTACTGGCATAGTTGTAAGAGCGATAACACAGTTTATCCGGCACTACTTTTGCTGGAGCTATCGATACAACAATAATTCGATTACGAATTTCCTTTGGTAATGCCTTGAGAGCATTTTCTGTGTGAAGCGTTCCTTGGCTATGGCAAATATGAAGACACTTGGCGTGAGGATTGTCTTTGTTTATTTTATGAAAATGCGTCCATTTTTTGACTAAGAGATCAGCTGTTTTTGGAGAATAGCCTAAATAATTGAGGCCGAAGACTTCTAAAAAATCAAGCACGACCCCATTCGTATGATTGTAAATGCCCTCGATGCGCATATCAGTACCAAGCGTTCGGAGATATTCTGCGCTTGAGAACGCTTCCTTAAAGGTATTGTCCATCCCGTTAATGAATGTGATCGCCATCCCCTCACGCGTGACACCATCTGTCGTAAAATACCTGGATTCATTGGATGATCGATGATGCTTTGAAGACGTTTTTAGGATCGGGGTTAATTCATCTGGAAGTAAGAGCATTTTATTCTGCTCAGGAAATAGCTCGTGGTTAAACCTCGCAGAACTCATCATTCCGCCCTTTTGAACCTCTTCCTGCATTTGCAGAGCTTTTTGGTAAAACTGAGAGATGAGGGCTAGCCTTTGATGTTTTTCAATACTGAGCTGAACGTCACGCCCATTCCAAACAGCATCATTTAGCGGATTAAACATCAGCTCCTCTTCCCCAAAGCTATCTGCAATGCTATCTGAAGAATCGATACCTTCTACGCCCATAACACCTCTTTAAGTGATATTTTTAAGAAACAAAAAATTTTAACTTTGAAGCTGGTTTAAAGAGAAGAAAATTGTATTAGAAAAATATTGACAATATTTATAAAAATATATTTATAAATAAAATAGAATAGTATTAAACTATGGGCTTCTAAATGATGAGAACAGCCGAAGAAATATTAATGGATATTGATGCTACTTTGGATCATCTGATCGAAAATGCTACTGTCATTAAGCACGTGGCAACAAGCACTTTGTTTATCAGCGAAGTCGAAGCGTTGCAAAAAACACAAGAAAGCCTGCTCGCTCGGCTTGTTCACATGAATGATCTTTTAAAAAGCGATCAGAGTGAACCGATCGAGACCTACAGCGACATCGAGGAGAAGATTTTACGCTTTGGAAGATTGAATGCGCAGATGATGACTCGCATTTCTTCCAAAATTAGAAAAGCGAAAAAAGCTAGGCAGCCTCGCGTTCGTCCGCACCGAAGAAAAGTGAAAGCTTAGAAAGATACGAGCTCTAAGATCGCTTTCTCGAGGTCTTTGAGCTGAGGAAGCACTTCATCTTCCAAATCCTTGCAATAAGGAACAGGACAATCAGCGCCTGTGACTCTTTTGACGGGAGCATCGAGATACTGGAAAGCCTCTTCTACAATTCGCGCACAAATCTCCGCACCAAATCCACAGTTTCTCGGCGCTTCATGAGCAACGAGTAATTTGCCTGTGCTTTGTACAGAAGTGAGGATGGTTTGCATATCGAGAGGAACAATCGTTCTTAAGTCGATGACTTCGACAGAGATCCCCTTTTGAGCGAGGGTGTCAGCCACTTGAGAAGCCATGAAGACCATCATTCCCCAGCAGACGACAGTCACGTCTGAGCCTTGACGGACAATTTTAGCTTTTCCAAAGGGCTGGAGCTCATTTTCACCGGGCTCTTTGCGGGCGCAGAAGACGCGCTGGCGATAGAGGGCTTTATGCTCGAGGATCACAACAGGATTAGGATCGCGTATCGCTGCTTTTAAAAGGCGTTTTGCATCGGCGGCGTTACTTGGAACAACGACTTTAAGACCTGGAGCGTGCGCAAGAAAGGCTTCAATACTTTGGGAGTGGTAGGGTCCGCCTTGAATATATCCGCCATAAGGCATGCGAAGAACAACCGGGCAGTGAAATGCGCCGTTAGAGCGATAGTGAAGGCTAGCAAGTTCATTAAAGAGTTGATTGACGCCTGTCCACATGTAGTCAGCAAATTGAATTTCTGCAACAGGCTTATACCCTGCCATCGACATCCCCATTGCAATCCCAATGATGCTGGATTCTGCCAAGGGTGAGTTAAAGCAGCGCTCAGCGCCGTGAATTGCTGTTAAATTGCGCGTGATGCCAAAGACCCCGCCTTTGCCATGAGCGACGTCCTGACCAAATACAACGATGTTAGGATCGCGCTTCATCTCTTCATCAATAGCGTGGTTCAGCGCATCCATCATCACAATGCTGCCTTCGGCTGTCGGAGAGTCGTCTTCGACGAAGGGAACAAATTGCGTTTCATCGACTTCTTTAAAGACGCCTGTAGTTGCGGTGGATTTTTCTGGGAAAGGAATCGCTTCTGCTTCTAAAGATGCCGCTTCCACTTGAGCAAAACAGCGCTCTTTCATCGCTGTCATTGCTTCAGAAGAGATCCAGCCTTTGGAGAGTAGCCAAGATTCAAAGCGAGGAATTGGGTCTCTGCGTTTATCTTCTTCTGTGCATTCGCTGTGTTTATATTTTGTAGGATCATCGCTGCTGCTATGCGCTCCCATGCGAGGCACGTGTGCAACGATCAAACTAGGCCCTTGCATCGCTCTGCCTTTACTGACCGCTGCTGTCATTGCTTCTGAGAGTTCTTCAAAATCGCAGCCATCGACATCGAATACGGACAGTCCTTCGTAACCGCGCGCCATCTTTGCGATGTTGCCGCCCGCAGTCTGATCCTTGACAGGCACAGAGATCGCCCATCCATTGTCCTGAATGACAAAAACGACACTTAATTGATGCAAGCATGCAAAATTGATTGCTTCGTGGAAATCTCCCTGTGAAGTGGCTCCATCGCCTGCAGAGACATAAACAACTTCATTTTTGCCGGCAAGCTGCGCTGCCTTTGCGACACCAACAGCTTGTAAAAATTGCGAGCCGACACAGCTAGATTGGCAAGGAATATGTAAATCGGGTTGTGTAAAATGCTCTGGCATCATCCGTCCGCCGGAATGATGGGGGACAGCTCTAGCTAAACATGCGCCAATGATATCTCTTAAAGAACAGCCCAATCCCACAGCAAATGCGCGATCTCGGTAATAAGGCAGGCCCCAGTCTTTTCCCGGAGTTAAAGAAAGCGCGCACACAGCACCGACGAGTTCATGGCCGTTTACGCATAGATGAAAAGTTCCCCCTTTATTTTGGCGGATGAGCTTTTGCATCTTTTCATCAGCAAGGCGGGTCCAATAGACCGCTTCCAGGACCTTAATACTTAAGTCCCTTTCGCTGGATTGCTTTTCTTCAATAACTTCGAGTTCTTGCATCATTTTTTCTTGGGTTTTTTGGACAGTTGAGTCACCATTTTGACACCTGGTCTCTTCACTTCCGTAGTCTCAGGTTTGCCAGTTGGCTTTTCTTTCTTTTTACCGCCGGGTAAGAAACCTTTGACCACTTCCATAATAGGACGTCTTTTTTGGGTCTCCTCATCCTCTTCTAGTGCTTCCGGTTTGCTGCTTACCGCTTTAATCAAACGGCCCTCAGCACCCGTGCTCACATCTTCGATGCCCGCTAAGCGGCTAGAAAGCGTACGCAGAGATTCGAGGCGCTCAGAAAGAGCCTGCAATCTTGTATCCACTTTAACACGCGTGCTTCCGCGCAAGCTTGCCAGCAATTGAGCTTCGGTATCGAATCTTGCAGAGAATGTAACGCTCGCTGCACTTGTGATTTCAGGCAGATACAGGAACTGGACGCAGACAGTCGGTACTGTGGTGTACATGTCGACAACCACTTGCGGCTCTGCTTCCACTTTGGCAACCTGTTTTGGCGGACGGCCCCTTTTTGGCCTAGGGTTCAACGCTTCGTTGGAGTAATAAGTTTTGGCTTTGGTCACAAGCGTCTCTCTAACCTGGGAGACATCTTTGGATACTTTGACATCGAACAGATGGCGTTTGAGTTTTTCCATCATATTCTTGCTCAGCTCGAGGTCTTCTTCAAAGACGAACTGGATGTTCTGCGATCTGAGCCACTCAATGATGCGAATACGAGAGCGTTCGACATAGTATTGCTGCCATTTTTCAAGCTCAGCTAGGTGGTCGTAGACGAATTCAAGAAAATTTTCCCTGGCTTCTTTGGATTGGATGATATCGAGTAGTTTTTCCTTGGTATCGATGTCGTAAACTTTTTCGTTAACAAACCCTTCCATGAACTTCTTCGTTTCGTAAAAAGTCATTTTAGGAAGCAGGCAGTAGCGCTCGCCACTGACCTTGAGCTCTTGCTCTAGATCTTCAATTTCTTTTTGTCCCTTGTCTAAATCGACATAGACGATAAACCCTTCCACCTTATCGAGATAGAAATCCCTTTCATCATCGGATTTAGCGAACGCATCCATTAAACGGTGATAGCGTAGAAAAAGTGGATTCTGAGCAGTCGGATATTTAGCCATGGGTTAACCTGTTTTTTAAAAGGCTAGAGTATCAGAATCCAAGGCAAAGTTCAAGGACAAAAGGGAGTAGTGAAATTTTGTTTACTAGAGGAATGAGAAAGATTTAATCTCAGTGGAAGCGCTGAGAAAAGTTTAAGTTTTTCTCTGCACTTGAGATATAAAACTAGAATTGTATGTATAATCCCGCCTCATTATTTCCTTTCTTCTTCAGCACTCTCTCACTTTCCAAGACAAGTTCTTTCAAAATGGGTAAATATTCATGAAAATTGTGTCTGAAGAAACG
This sequence comes from Chlamydiota bacterium, assembly GCA_023269355.1. Lineage (GTDB taxonomy): Bacteria > Chlamydiota > Chlamydiia > Chlamydiales > Rhabdochlamydiaceae > CAJCIW01. The sequence goes on from JAHFTO010000018.1 coordinate 12,932, forward strand.
AAATTTCTCTTCATCCCAAAAACTATAAAAACTTTCTACTGTTACCGTAACAGTTCCATAAATAACATTAACCGGTGGACGCCGTTTGTGTAACTGATCCCAAATCCATTGCGCTGAGTTAAATCCATTGATAATTGCAACAATACGAGCACAAGCCTTAGGAGCATCCTCAACTTCACCAGTAACAATCTTGTCAATCAAAGCAACACATTCCTGATGTTCTAGGATAAACCTCTTATAGACTTCCACATTGAAGAAATTTACACATTCATTCTCGAGAGGCTCAAGATAATATTGGTAACATTGTGTGAATGAGAGTGGACATTTCCAATCACCAAATTGTAGATATTTTGCTTCTTCTGGAAGAATTTTGGCTTGCAAAAAATTTTGTAAAAACTTCATGTCTGAATCTAAGATGCGTACTTCTGATAAATGTTCTAAAAAGATCGACTCTTCATCTTTTAAGAAATTTAAGTTTTCATCCAGATATTGTATTTCCAAAAGTAATTTCTGGCTCTCATTCTCTGCCTTCTTAAGTTCTCCCCTTAAATATGTGATATACTGTTGGTTCGCATTACTTTCTAGCTGAGGTAATTTTTCTTCCAGTGCTTCTTGGCAACCTAATTCTGATGCTAAATTTACAAACGCTTCACGAAGATGCAATTCTGCTACTAAATTTTTTATATCTTCTTGCTTAACTTTCCAAGAATTAGTCACTTTGTGTTTTTGCGTTTCCAATTCCAAAAAATTACCCCTCAAACCACCCTTAGTAAGAATCGAAGAATTAGAAAAAATCAAACCCATCTTCTCTATATAAAGACAAATAGGAAGGCGAATTTCTCCTGTAGTTGTTAAAGATGAGAAATTGCAATAGAAAACTTTCCAGAAAATATCAGGGTGATATTTGTACAGAGTCAAACATTCGAACTTGCAGCCTTTTAAAAATGGATGTTTTTTGAAGAAGATTTTTCTAAAATAATCATCATTATATTTTTCATTGATATAATTATGGAAAGCATGATCTACTTTGCACAATCTGAAGAGTTCACTAGGACTATTCTGAAACGTAAAATCTATAATCTTTACATCTACTTCAGCGCTCAATCCAGGAAAACCTGTCCATTCGAAAAAACTCATTTCTTGGTTATTACTTAATGGTGTGCTAATCATAAACCCCATATTACTTTTAAAATTAAATTATTTTGAATTCAGATTGTTTTACTTAATATGGATCTGAATCCCATTGATATTGAACTCTTCGACATCTGGGAAGAACTTTTTACAAAAATCTGTTACGAATTTGAACTGCTGGTTTCTATATTCGACCACAATCAATTTTAAGTTCGGTAAAAATTCATGAAAATGAAGTTCAGCCCATCGATCTTGGATTGTTCCATTAGCGCACTGATTGTATAATGTTCCCCAAATATATGTTTTTAATGGACAGGAAAAAGAATTAATCTTATCGCAAACACGAAGAACAGAAGGTGCTGTCCCTTCTGCACCTTCTTCAATCTCATCTATCCAAGTGATGCATTCATCCAACTTCTGAATTAACATAGTATATCCCTGTACACCCATTGCTAGGTTGCGCTCAGAAATAAGGGGTAAAAAATAATTGCTATGAAATTGCGTCAATTCAATTTTGCATTTAGAACCTTGAAACTGAAGGTAAGCTGCATTTTCTGGCAACGTCTTAGCTTCGGAAAAATTTTGTAAAAACTTCCCATCACAATTAAGAATGAGAACTTCAGACAAATGATTCATAAAGAACGTTTTTTCGTTTTTTAAGAAGTAAATTTGCTCGCTAAACTTCTCTATTTTTTCCACATAATATTTCCTATGACTCTCTAAGGTAGAATAGCGGCGGAGCAACTCCTGAGTGTAGGGGTCTACCCCAGAAATAGCAAGCTGCTCCTGATAAGCCTTCCAAACCTGATCGATTACAGAATCAGGATCTGCATAAAATGAACCGCAAATATCTCTAAGATTTTTCTCGCAATCTTCTTTCTTATTTTCCCAGGCTACACATTCTGGATTTTCATCTACACAAATGATCGATATCTTTTCTTTATAGAGACAAAGAGGCAGACACTGCAAACTAGGTTTAAAAAAGTTAAAATAAGCAATCTTCCAGTATTTATCATTATGCATCTCACTCAAGTTTTTAAAAAAAATGTCCTTGAATTTTACTAAGTCTGGATATTGCGAATTAAAAAGCGCACAGAACAGTTTGTCATTATTCATAACCCAATAAAAATAACGATTCACTTTACTGACACAAAAAATACTGATGGGACTTTCTGCCAATCTCACTATGATTTCTTTATCGATATCACTGTTGAAGAATGCACAAAAGCCGTTGTACTGAGGAACTATGTTATTTGTACTATTCATAAAACACCTTGTTTTATAGTTAATATTAAATTGTTATTAACAATAATAATATAATTTAACATTTAATTAAATATACAATTTATTTTAAAAATGGCATTTTTAATGCATTAATAATCAGTTGTTTATAACACAACTCAAGGTATAAAATTAATTTTGAAAAACCAAAGGCGACTTAACCCTGCCTCTGAGATAAAAGGACCCCTCTAATGACGCTCTGAGGGGTCCTAATGCCTCTAATTACAGCCTCACATGGTAATCCCCGCAAATGACCCATTTGCTCGTTGTGAGCTCTTTTAGGCCAATAGGGCCCCTGGCATGCAGCTTTTGGGTGCTGATCGCGACCTCAGCCCCCAGGCCCAATTGCGCCCCATCGCTAAAACGGGTAGAGGCATTGACGTAGACCGCTGCGGAATCGACCCCCCGGACAAACGCCTCGGCGCTGTCCCTATTTTCGGTAAGGATTCCGTCGCTATGGCCTCTGCTGTGCTGGCGGATGTGCTTTATCGCCTCATCTAAATTTTCGACGATTTTAATGCCAAGAATCAGACGCATCCATTCTGTATCCCAATCTTGCTCCTGAGCTAGCTCGCAAAAAGAGCTTGGGCACAAGGAAAAGGCTTTAGCATCCAGCCGGAAATGCACGCCATTTTGTCCCAATGCTTCCACAACTTTAGGCACAAAATGCGCTGCGATCTCTTGATGCACAAGCAAGGTATCCAAGGCATTGCACACCGTAGGCCTACTGATCTTTGCATTGAAAATCACATCGAGCGACTTTTCTAGATTTGCAGAAGCATCTACAAAAAGATGGCAAATCCCCGCTCCTCCGGTGAGAACGGGGATGATGCTGTTTTCACAGCAGAATCTTTGCAACTCTTGGCTTCCGCGCGGAATGATCACATCGACAAAGGCATCAAGGCGCAATAGCTCCTTTACATATTTGCGATCTGTGTCTGAGATGAATTGAACTGCATCTTGAGACAAACCATGCTTTTCAAGCGAAGATTGGATGATGTCTACCAAAGCTAGATTGGTATTCATTGTTTCCGACCCTCCCCGCAAAATGCAGCAATTGCCCGACTTAATGCAAAGAACGCTCACATCGATGGTTACATTAGGCCGAGATTCATAAATCACGCCAATGACGCCAAGCGGCGTTCTGCATTTTTTGACTTGAAGCTGGTTCAGCAGCACCTTTTCTTCGATGAGCTGGCCGATGGGATCTTCAAGCGCAATGACAGCATGAATATCATCGATGATCCCGTCCAATCGATTTTGCAGAGATAACCGGTCTATGACAGCAGGATCTAGTCCTTTTGCCTTTGCTAGATGGATATCGCAAAGATTAGCCTGCAAAATTTCTTCGCGATGCACAGCAAGGTTCGTGGCGATGGTATGAAGAACCTGATTTTTCTGATCGGTAGACGCCTCTGCCATCGGATAGGTCATGGCTTTGGCATTTCTTGCCATTTGGGTTAAGTCGAGGATTTTATTCATGTGCACCTCCTTCTAAGAATAGTGTGCCCATAGGCTTGCCTTCTACAATGTCGATCAACACACGTGGGCGTGAAGAAGAGGCAATGACCATCCGCACTCCAGCTTGAGAGGCGGTTTGCGCTGCTTCAATTTTTGTCGCCATGCCGCCTGTTCCTAAACTAGAAGCGCTGCCGCCAGCAAAGGATAAAATCGATCCATCGATGCAGCTGACTGTGGATATCAGCTTTGCCTCAGGGTTCACGCGGGGATCTGCAGTATATAGCCCTTCTTGATCGGTCAATAAGATGACTAAATCCGCCGAGATTAGCTTCGCGACGTGCGCCGCTAAATTATCATTGTCTCCAACACGAGTCTCTTGAGTGGCCATCGTGTCGTTTTCATTGATCACAGGAATGATCCCATGCTTGAGTAGCGATTCAAGAACATCCCTTGCATTGCACTGCTTTTTGCTATCGGTAAAATCTTCTCGATTCAGTAGAACCTGACCGATAGGAAGATCAAACAGCGAAAATAGTTCCAGCCACGTTTGCATCAAGATCACCTGGCCCGTAGAAGCACAGAGCTGTTTTGCTAAGTTCTTCTCGTGCATGCTGAGATGATCGCGCCCTGCAGCAACAGCGCCTGAGCTGACTAAAATAAGCTGTTTTCCACATTCATGAAGATGGACAAGTTGTTCGACTAAGCTGAGCATGTGACGGCGTGAGAGCTTCAAATTTCCTTGCGTTAAGGTACTTGTCCCCACTTTCACAACAATTTTTTGCATTGTTTTCATAAAAAAACCAAAAAAAATCTATAATTTATTCAAAACAAAATAAGCGCGCATATTAAATCGCAGCTTTACAAGCGACATCTAATTGTAAAATTAGAACGAAACAATACGGATTTTTAGGGAAAGAGTTATGACCCCAAAGGGGGTGAAAGAGGAGGCGAAAGGGAAATGATGAGTTGAATCATGTTTTCCATAGCCTGGAGAATAAAAAATCTACGATTTATTTCCAATCAAATTTCGAGGAAAAAATAAAGAACTTTCTATACAAATTGTGAGTCTCCTTCCGGAGTCCCAAAAACCCATTCAAACACCAGCGGGATGTTGGCCGGTGATCTGAAATTTTCTCTGGCCAGCCATGCCTTCGCTCCCATTGTCGAAGAAGTTGAGGTGGATTTCGAGGCGGGCCTGAGAGGAGTTCCCAACCGACCAAGGCTGCTTACCTTTATACAACGGACGAACACGCGTGAAAGTCAAAGGGTATCGTCTAAATAAGCACTTTCCCTGACCTGAAATCTCAAATGTATGAAGAATGTGATACACAACTTTTCGCGCTGTCAGAATCTGACATCGATGACGGTTTTCGACTCGGTCCAGTTGCTCCTTACAGGCCTCATAGCGACTTCCCTTAAAAATATGATTAGTCACGATGGATATATTCGGCTCTTCTTTAAAAAGCTTTCTGTCCACTTCCAAGAAGTAATCCGATACATCTACTTTTAGCTTTAAGCGCTTTCCATAAGCCACGAGCTCGTCCATGGTTAGCTCTTCGTAATAAAAGACTGTGATGCCTTCCTCATTTTCAACATAGGGGGCCATTTCGTTGTAGCTTTTGAGGATGGCTAAAGGATTGATATGCTGGAGTACTTTTTCTGGATCCCATAGCGTCAGCTTGGGGCAGAGTTCAGAGAGAGTTTTAAGATTTAGGCCCTTGTAAGAAAGCTCTTTGATGCCTAAATTAAAATGCATATTTATACGGCTAAAACTGGAAAGAGCAACAATGTCGCTACTCTTGCAGCATTGGTGAAAGATATTAAAAATCAGGTCTTGATGAAGATGACTGAAATAAGTGTACTCCACTTGAGAAGGCGCAGCGGTGAAATCTGTGTTTTCATTTTCTTTAGGTGCAGGGCTGGCTTCAGGAGTTTGCGTCAGCGCGACAACGATTTTTTCTTTCATCGCATGGGTAGTTTCTTCAGATCGTGGTAGGATTGCCAGAATGGTGGAAATAGCTGCTGATTGCTCGCTGCTAAGCTGCAACTCATTCAATATGTGAAGGGCTTCTTTTTGCTCTCCCTTAAAAGCCAAAGTTGCCATTTGATGGGCGACATTGTCTATTACAGTTGATCGGGACTCTGGATTAAATGATAAAATACTCATTTTCATCACCTATTTAATTTTCAAAAAATAAATAACTTAAATTAATAATAGTGTAAAACAATTGCAATGTTTAGCTCAACATGTACTCATTATACATCCGTTTGCAGCATTGACATTTAGCGTAGGAATTTCTATATTCGATCTCCTATTCTTTATGAAGGATCCTACCCATGCTCGATATTAAGCTCATCCGCAACAACCAAGACGCTGTTGAAAAAAAATTAAAAACGAAAGATCCCGAAGTTCATCTCGTTCCCATCGCAGCGCTGGATGAAAGAATGCGTGTGGTCAAAATGAATGTGGAAGAGCTCAAAGCCTCGCGCAACCACCTCTCCAAAGAAATCGGCGAAAGAAAGCGCGAGAAGAAGGATACAACAGAACTGATGCAAGAGGTGGCGGGTCTCGGCGATAAAATTGCGATCCTCGACCATGAACTTGTTGCGCTTGAAAAAGAGCTTAACTTAAAGCTCTCCTGTCTGCCCAACATCCCCGATGATGATATTAAAATTTCTTTGGATCCCAAGGACAATGTTTGCATCAAGACCTTTGGTGAAAAGCGGGAATTTGCCTTTACATTCAAAAACCATGTCGAGCTCAATGATAGGCTTGGTCTTTTCGATTTTAAGCGAGGCGCAAAAATATCCGGCAGCGGCTGGCCCGTGTACCGCAACTTAGGCGCTCGCTTGGAGTGGGCCCTTCTCAATTACATGATCGATATCCATCTGGAAAATGGGTTTGAGATGTGCTTGCCGCCGCATCTAGTGCGCCCTGAAATCATGTACGGATCCGGCCAGTTGCCAAAATTTGAGAAGCAGCTCTTTAAAATCCACGATGAAGACTACAACCTTTATCTGATCCCTACTTCCGAAATAGCGCTCAACGGCCTTTACTACGATGAGATTTTTAAAGAAGAAGAACTGCCGAAAAAACTAGTCTCTTACACACCCTGTTTTCGCAGAGAAGCAGGCGCTGCAGGATCCTCTGAGCGCGGTCTCATCCGCATGCACCAGTTCAATAAAGTCGAGATGTTCTGCTTTACTAAGCCCGATCAAAGCGAGGCGGTCTTTAACCAGATGATGGCAAGCGCAGAGACCATTCTGCAAGGGCTCAATCTGCACTACCGCAACATGCTTCTTGTCACGGGCGACATGTCCTTTCAGGCTGCAAAAACCGTCGACATTGAGGTCTACCTGCCCGGACAAAATCGCTACTACGAAGTCTCCTCTGTGTCCAACTGCACAGATTTTCAGGCTAGGCGCTCACAGACGCGCTATCGCCACAAAGAAGAAAAGCCAGAATTTGTCCACACATTGAACGGATCTGGGCTTGCGACATCCCGTCTGATGGTCGCACTACTAGAAAACAATCAAAATGAAGATGGCTCCGTAACTCTCCCTGTGGTATTACATAGATATCTAAACGGGATGAAGGAATTGACCCCCGTCTAAGAAAAGGGTGATCATGGCGCACATATTAACAGATCTCACAGCATTCCTAGATAGCTCGCCGACGTCTTGGCATGCTGCTAAAGAAATCGGAGATCGCCTCGCGCTTCGAGAATTCCAGCCTCTGGATGAAGAGGAAAAGTGGGATCTCGAGCTCGGAAAAAAGTATTTTGTCGCTCGAGGCGGCGCTGTCTGTGCTTTCTGCCTACCTAAAAATGCGCCTCAGCGGGCAATCCTGTTAGCCTCGCATACCGATTCACCTGCGCTAAAATTAAAACCCCTACCTGTCTACCAAAAAGAAAACATGATCCAGCTCGGCGTCGAAGTCTACGGCGGGCCGCTCCTCTACTCCTGGCTCAATCGCGATCTAGTCCTCGCCGGACGCGTCGTCGTCACAAACCATTCGGGAGAACCCGAAGAAAAGCTCGTGCACCTGGATGATGCACTCCTTTTTATCCCCGGCCTTGCCATCCATCTCGATCGCGAAGTGAATGAAAAAGGACTTCAGCTCAATAAGCAAGAACACCTCAGCCCTATCCTCGGACTGACTAAAGAAAAAACCCTCATTCCCCTCGAAGCATTAGAAAAGCTTTTGCACCGCCATCTCTCCTTCCACTCTCTGCTTTCCTTCGAACTTTTCCTAGTTCCTCGCGAATCCGCCCGATTTGTAGGACTAGAAAATGAAATGCTAGCCTCTTACCGCATTGATAACCTGGCCTCTGTTCACGCTACTCTAGCAGCTCTTGGGGGCATAGAAAAACCAAGCGCTCATCTTTTGCAAATGGGACTTTTTTGGGACAACGAAGAGATCGGTTCAAATAGCAAAGAGGGCGCAGCCTCCCCCTTTTTCATCGACACTTTGCAGCGCATTGGCTACAGTCTCAAACTAAGCCCTGAAGAAGTTCTTCTTCTTAAGAATAAATCGCTCTGCGTCAGCATCGATATGGCCCATGCTCTGAACCCCAATTACCCCAAAAAACACGAACCCCAGCACACACCACTGCTCGGACATGGAATTGTCCTCAAATACAATGCCGATCAAAAATACGCCACCAACGCCCTTTCTTCTGCTGTCATCAACTACGCTTGTCAAAGCCTCAACCTCTCCTTGCAATCTTACGTATGTAGATCCGACCTCCCCTGCGGAAGCACAGTCGGGCCCGTCCTCGCAAAAACAACCGGCATCAATACCGTCGACATCGGTTTGCCCCAGCTGTCGATGCATTCTATTCGTGAAGTGATGGCAACCCAAGACTATCTCGATTTGATCCGTTTATTGACCCATCTGATGCAAGAGGGGTAATTGATGACTGCGCCTCCCTATAAACATTTCGAAGGCAAGTCGGTCGTCGAACACCTCAAAGAAGCTAGGAGAAAAGGCGCCATTGCCGCCGCTGAAATCCACGGCACAGAAATGTCTGGATCTGTCGCTGCCGGCGCGGATAGCTCTAAAGAAACAGCCGTGCTTTTGCTCATTCTTTGGGTTCTCATTTCCTTCTTTTCTCCTTTGGCACACCCCTTTACTCTTTTGTTTCTTGCCGCTTCAGGCTGGACTTTATGGAAAACAGGGCGCAGCGCACTGTTAGGCTGGGCTCGGATAGAGAGATTGCACCGCCAGATCGAAGAGGAACGCTGGGAGATTGAACATCAACGCGCCCAAGAAAAGCTGGAACTGAGAGAGATGTATGAGGCTAAAGGGCTCAGTGGGAAACTTCTCGACGAAGTCATTGACGTCATGATGGCCGATGACAATCGACTCCTTCGCATTATGCTGGAAGAGGAATTAGGTCTGACTCTTGAAGCCTATGAACACCCCTTAAAACAGGCATTAGGTGCGTTCATTGGGGCAGCAGCCTCAGCGGGACTCTGTCTACTTGGATTTTGGGCTTCCCCCTCTTTTGGACTTCCTTTGGCCGTAAGCATCGTTTTCATCGCCTCTGCAACCACTTCCGCCAAGCTCGAAGGCAACCGCTGCTTGAACTATATCGTTTGGAACCTGTCCATGGCTACCATGATTGCCGGCTGTACTTATTTTTTAATCCGGCTTTTTACTTTATGACAACTTCTCGACCCTACATCTTTGATGAGTTCTTCGCCTCAGGAAGAGAAGAAAGCATCAGTCCCTTTCTCACTCCGGAAACGCGCTCTTGGGGCAAAAACCTCTCACTAAAAATCGCCCTCTTTTCTGCGGCGCTGCTCGCTGCTTCTTTTGTCACCTCTTTTTACATCCCGGCCCTTTCTAATTTACTGCTTCTCTTTGTGTACTTCTTTGCTGGGACACCGGCCTTGCTCGGTTCCATTGAGGACTTAAAAAACCTCGAGATCAACATCGATGTCTTGATGACGATTGCCGCCCTGCTTTCTGTTGTGATCGGAAGCGGCATGGAGGGCGCGCTTCTGCTAGTGCTCTTCGAGCTGTCCTATGCCATGGAAAGCATGGTTGCTAATAAAACCAAGGGAGCTCTTCTCAACTTAAACCGCCTTTCCCCCCGTTTTGCCTGCGTCATCGCATCCGATGGAACTCTTTATGACAAAGCGATCCAAGAAGTTCCCATTGGAGCGCGTTTGCTAATCAAAGCAGGTGAGATCGTGCCCCTGGACGGAATCGTTGTCGATGGAAACTCCTTTGTCAACTTGCTCCATTTAACAGGAGAGAGCCATCCCGTCGCTAAAAAAAAGGGAGATGAGACCCAAGCAGGCGCACGTAACCTCGACGGCACCCTCACAATCGAAGTGACGCGCACAAGCCGTGATTCTACGCTTACCCGCATCATTCAACTCATCACGCACGCTCAAGAGGCCAAGCCCAAGCTGGAGCGGTTTTTAGAGCGTTTTGGGAAATGGTACGCGATGACGATCATCTGCCTGTTCTTTATTTTTGCGATCACCATTCCCCTTCTCTTTTCAATACCCTACTTTGGCCCGGAAGGAGGGATCTACCGAGCGCTGGCATTTCTGATTGCAGCCTCACCCTGCGCCCTCATCATTGCAACGCCGACGGCATACCTTAGCGCCATCAGCTGCTGCGCACGTAGAGGAATTCTTCTGAAAGGGGGCGTGATCCTTGACGCACTAGCTGGCTGTAAGAAGATCGCCTTTGACAAAACTGGAACGCTCACAACGGGACGTTTGAGCTGCGTTGCAATGACTGCCATTTCTGCAGAGACACCCTATTGCAGCGATGAAGAAGCCCTCAGCATCGCCTATGCTCTAGAGCGCCATGCGGTGCATCCCATCGCAGAGGCCATCATCTCTTATGCCAAAGAAAAAAACATCAAGCCTAAAGAACTAACCGACTTCAAAGCGATCTCAGGCTTTGGTTTAGAAGGAATCGCCACACTGCGCGATAAATCCTGTCCCGTTTTTATTGGCCACACCGCATTCATCGAACCCAAAATTCCTTCCTCTTTGCGCACAAAATGGGAATCCATCAAGGATGACATTGCCAAAGAAGGCCATATGAGCACGCTCCTTCTCGTTCATGATACGCTCTTTTTATTCCACTTCCTCGACACAGTGCGCTCAGAGTCGATCCCTGTCATTAAGCGTCTCAAAGATGAGGTCCAATTAGAACCAATGATGCTCACAGGAGATCATGAAGACATCGCTAAAGCTGTGGCATTGAAAATAGGAATTGATGAGGTGTATGCGAACCTCCGTCCTGAAGATAAACTCGCTAAAGTTGCAGAGTTTTCGCATAAAGAAGGCTTGATCATGGTTGGCGATGGCATCAACGATGCCCCGGCTCTTGCCAGATCAACCGTAGGTATTTCTATGGGAAAGATTGGAAGTGCGACAGCAGTCGATGCCTCAGACATCGTCTTTCTAAATGATGATCTCTCTTTACTGGATTGGCTTGTGCGCAAATCCCGTCAGACGCATTCCATCGTCAGGCAAAACATTGGGCTTGCTCTGGGTGTGATTCTTTTTGCCACGACACCAGCTCTGCTTGGGCTGGTGCCGCTTTGGCTTGCCGTCATTATGCACGAAGGAGGCACCGTCCTCGTCGGTCTTAATTCACTAAGACTTCTGAAGACTAGATTTTAACCCCAGATTTTGAGGTTGATGGGCTTAATCCGCTTTTTAGAAGCTTCGAATGCCTGATCTACTACCTTTTCACATTGAGCAACAGGGGAAATAGCCAGTTGCGCTCCATTCATTAGAGAGGACATCCTTGCCTGTATTGAACGGGAGTACCCCCAACCTTGGATTGCTTGAGTAACCACATTGAAAATTTGATTATTGCTACCTTTTGTAAAAGTAGAGCCGCAGCTATCAACATCTGTAAAAATCATCTTCGCGATAGGATCGATCTGATCTGCGATGACCAGTCCGCCATTTAACCAAGTATCCACCTGTGCGGATTGGCTGGATGTTCCTGTGGGGAAAAATCGCACTGTGGCAATCGCTTTCACAAGACTTCCAATTCCTTGTGTTTTTCCATCCTGAGCGCCAAGCTCCAAAGTGCTACCCAAAAGCGCATTTTTCTCATCCGCTAAAATGAGAGCTCCTCCCCATCCTTGAGCTGAGGTCTTTATTTTCCGTGCCTCTTCCTCTAATAATTCGGCATCTTTGCGGTTCGCAAACTCTCCTAGTACAATCAATGTCGCCCCACATTTGGATGCTGCTAGCATTGCCGCTTTGATTTGATTATAACATTCAGCTGAGTCAACAGGTCCCATGCATACAATGATATTGTCTTTTGTGACATCGACCTGTTCTTTTGTGACGTTAAGATGTACTTCTAACCATAACTGCAATTGGTTTTTGATCTTTTGCTTTGCGTCAACAAGATTACCGTTTAGACCAAAATTTAATGGGCAGGCCTCTTTTGTTTTAGGATCGTTCCACTGAACAAGGACGGGATCGTTTTCTGTGGTGACGCCGCTTGATTGCACGCCATTGAGAATCCCTGTCAACTTGCCAAGGTTAGCTGCTTTTCTCATCGATTGCTCCAAACCATGGCCATTTTGTCCATCTTGAGTAACCTGAAGGTCGCCTCCGCAGCTATGATCCGCACAATCTAAAGCAAGTTTTGTGACGTTGATCTCGCCTCTACCTTTGAGTCCAAGTCCTTCGAAAAGCTTCTGAGACAGCTCCTCATTGAAACCTCCCTGCGCTAAAGGATCGCAATAGCGGAAGTTATAGACCATCGCTGGCATTCTGCCCTGTACCCAGTCCTGGAAATTGCGTGTGACGACAAGTTCAATGGCAAGCGAAGCATTCCATCCATGAAACATGATCACATCAAACTGATCGCGCTTATTCGAAATCAATTGGGCCACCGCATTGGCAAAGTAACCTATTCTTTCATTCCTAAGAGTATTAAACTCATCATCGCCTTCTACGGCATAAACGCCATGATCGTTGATTTGATAGGGATTGCGCTCCTTTTCATAGGTTGTGCTTTGCATAAAAAGGGCGTGGATATTTCCAATTCTGCCTCTGTAAATAAGGTCATTTCTGTCCTTTCCACCAAAGAAATGCTGGACAGAATCAAAAGTGTCGTATTCTACTTGTACTTGGCGTTCTTTATCCTGAGGGAACCAATCGTATTTCGGCATGAGCAAGGTTACTTCGCGCCCCTTTTGAGTGAGTCCGGAGGCGATGTTGCGCACATCGTTTGGTATTTCACCATCTCCTACAACTCCCGCACACTCAAAAGAAACGATTAAAATGCGCTTTGCCGCTTCTTTAGGCTTAGCAAAACGATTTGCCAAAAGATGCTCTTTTGGCACGATCTGATAGTCTTTTTCACAGGTCGCTATGTGACTTTGTTCGTCGAATCCATCCTTTCCAACAAGCCCGTTTTTCAATTGGTCTGATAAAAATACATGTAACTTGAAAAGGAAAGAGGGCAGATGCTCTGCATCCACTTCGAAGTTTTCGATCTTCAATTGATTGCATACATCGTAAGTAAGTTGTTCAGCTGCTATTTCAAGATCTTTTTGAGAAGAAGATTCCTTAATGACTGGAAACAACATGTGAACTTGGATTAAGAACTCATAATAGTTCACAAGTTCTGTAAGAGGACATCCGCTTTGCTCACTAAAGATCTGGAAGAGAATTTGGGGATTAGCTTGCAATTGATCATGCGCCCAGCTGAAATTACCGCGGTCATGCTTCCCTAAGGCTACCCATACAGAAGAACAGAACATCGCATAAAGGTTGCTATCTACTTCGTTGATTCTCGCCAATATCCTTCTTATCTCATCATCGCTGGGATGATCGAGCAATTTCATTAATAGAGCTCTGAGTTTGGCGATGCGACCTATTCCCCTCTTGATCTCTTCGCGAGAAAGGACATCTGTAAGGATATCACTTGGAGAAACTTTGGAAATGTCTTGGTTAGCGTCTTTCTCCTCACCTTTCTCATCTTTAATCTTTGGAATAGGATAGCCCAAATAGTTCAGCACACTGCGTAAGATAAAAGCGTGATTGCGATCCATACTTTGGAACAAATCTATTGAGACGCTTGTAGGGTAAGCAGTAGGAACGACAAATCTGCGGCCGCAATGTGTGGCTTCCTTAGGGATACTCTTTTTGTCTTGAAAAGGGGTCAGTCCTTGACCATAGTAACGGGCAACTGAGCCAAACATGCTGGCTTCAAGAAGGTGAGATGTTTTATCACCTTCGGTGGAGATGATATAAATAAACTTATGAGCGTCGCTGTGATTTTCCTTTGTAACATTTAGAAGTCCCTTTCCCAACATGAGAGAGTTAAAGCAATAAGCTTGAACCTTGTAAACCAGTCCCACGTATTGGGCGATACTTCCACCCATTGACAATCCTGATAGAACAAATTTTTTCCCTCGAAAACGATCATGTTCCATTAAAGCTAAAACAGCATTTCCAGCTTCTGAATAGAGTGCAGGAATCTCTCCCTGTAAATTATCCCAAACGGATTTATCTTGAATGATTGAAACGGCGCCTATCGCCCTCTCCCTTGCTAGATCTACTATTTTGATTTCTACGTTTTTTTCTGGATGGATTACGGTTCCAATTTGATCTATTTCAGGATGTTCACCTGCAAAATTATCAAATTCTCTATCTCCTGAGTTCCAAGAGCCAAAAGTGATGATGACTTCGTTTGCATCTTCAAAAACAGATATCTTTAATCCTGTTTTCTCATCAAAAAAACAGCACGGATTACTTTTTAAATTTTCAGCTCCTTCCCAACCATCTAAGATAATATTTTCGTGTTGCGGATGAACAAGATTCAAATGAAAAGGTATGACCCACTTGTCCTCATTCGTTCGGCTTGTAGAAGTACAAGCCAAATACTTCATAAAGAATTTTGCGTAAGATCGCGTGATGGGAGCATAGTTTGTATCTAACGGATCAACCGTAAATAATGCAGTGCATTGTTCTCTGACTTTTTTATTATCCAAAATATTATTAGTTGAGTTCATAATAACATCGCCTCTTGAATAGTTAATTATTAAGTTATATTATATACAAAATGATAATAAATTTGAACTGGAAATGATTATTTTAATCAGAGGCGAGTAAAGACTTAATTTAAGTAAAATTAATAAATTTAATTACATCAAAACAGCAACCGTCTCAGAGAGACGGTTTGTTAATAGAATATTTTAAAATCGATAGGCTTGATTCGCTTCTTCGAAGAGAGGACAGCCTGCTCAATGACCTGCTCATATTGATCATGTTGAGCAGCTAACATTATTTGTCTCATGAGCAGCTGATTTTCCTCCAAAGACTTTTCATCCCAATAACAGAGTGCATTAACCACAGCGTTCCCGATAGCCATTTTTTTACTCTCAGAGTCCCATTCATCTTTACAGGAGAAAGTAAAATTTTTAAAATTGCATAGCTCTTTTTTGGAAAAAGACCCATCTTCAAATGAGTGAATGCAATCTGAGACCACTATGGCCCCATTTGCCCAAGCTTCTTCCTGTTGAATGCCGCTTGTCTCACTGGGGAAAGCCAGTCGCACCGTGGCTATCGCCTTCAACAGACTTCCAATTCCTGGGATTTTTCCATCTTCCGTGCCTTGCTCAACATTGAGCAGGCCCAACTGATTTTTCTCATCGGGTAAAAAAAGAGCTCCTCCCCAATTTTTGCCATAAAAATCGTCTCTGTTGTTCTTTAAGTTTTCCGCAAATTCCTGGAGCGGCCTTAAGTCTGATTGAGTGCCTCCGACAACAATCAGTGTCGCCCCACTCCTTTTAGCCATAGTCATAACGAGTTTGAGTACATCGAGTTGAAAGGCATCAAAAGGCCCTGTGCATAAAATAATCGGTTCTCTCTCTACATCGACTTGCTTCTGTGTGATGTCATGATGTACCTTTAACCACTTTTGCAACTGTTTCTTGATCGCATTTTTTGCCATAGTCAAATCGTCGTAAGGACCAAAATTTAAAGGACAATGCTTCTTTGTGACAGGATCCACCCATTGGATAAGATCGGGATCTGTTTGCGTTTTGTAGGAGGTTTCATGGGCAATCCCTGTTAATTTTCCAAGGTTTGCCGCTTTGATCATCGCTTTTTCCAGCCCGTGAGATTCCTTCGATTGCACCTTTTCCGCATATTCAGAAGAGATCGTGCAGCTCTGATCTGCAAATTGTAAACTCTGCTCGGTGACATTGAGTTTTTTGACGTCGTTTAATCCCAGTTTGGGGAACAACTGCCACGAATACCCATCCAGATCCCCTTGCGAAACAAGCGTATTGTCGTTAAACGCATAGATCAAAGCAGGAATCTTGCCTTGGGCCCAACATCCAAAATTGCGTCTGACCAGCAAATCGATAGCAAGAGCCGAATGCCAACCTTCAAACAAGATCGCATCAAACTGAGCGCGTTGATTCATCACATATTGCGATACAGAGTTAGCAAAATAGCCGAACCTCTCTTTCAATTGTGTCGCATGCTCGTCGTCACCTTTAACGCTATAGACTCCATCAAAACCGAGTTCATAGAGATCTCTTTCTCCATAGAGTGCGGTATTCCCAATAAAGACCGCGTTGATATTTCCGATCTTGCCTTCAAAAACGGGATCTTTTCTTTGAAAACCACCATAAAGATGTTCTACACAGTCCCCACATGGCTCCAGAGATTTTGAAAGGTTGCCGCTATAATCCTGAGGGAAGGAATCAAACTTTGGCATAAGTAAAGTCACTTCATGACCTCGATCGATCAACCCAGAGGCCAGCACCCGTACTTTTCCAGCCATCGGGCTTGCTTCTAAAACTCCAGCACATTCTACAGAAACGATTAAAATGCGCTTGGAAGCGACATTTTGAACTTGGGCAAAGCGAGATATATGGAGATTCTCTTTAGGAACAATCGCATATTCTTTCTCTGCAGTAACCCTTTGCATTTCTTCATGGAATCGTGTCTGCAATTGATCAGATAGGAATAGATATAATTTAGAAATGAAAGGGAGAAGCGTTTTTTCATCGACCTTAAACTCTACAAACTTCAACGTATTGCACACATTTTCTGAAAAGTCTTCGGCAAGCCATTTCATCGCCTCTTCATCTAATTTGGGTAATTCTTCAGCAGATCCTGGTACATAAGAGCAAGGAAGAGGAGTGCCATCAACGACTGGGATGAGCAGGAATACTTGCATTAAGAACTCAAAATAGTGGGCTAGTTCAGTGAGCTGGCATCGCCCTTCAAAATTAAAAATCTGATAGAGAAGTTGAGGATTTTCTAAGATCTTATCCTCGGGCCAGTCCCAACCGCCGCCATCGTTTTTTCCAAGGGCGATATAAACACAGCTGCGGATCAAATCGTAACATCCAAAATCCCGTTTCCCAAGGCTCATCTCTTTCAGTCTATTTATTTGACATCGCAATGCATGATTGATCTCTTGGATTTCTTCCTCGGTAGCGCCAGGGATAGACTTCTTCAATACGCAAATGAGCTTCAAAATATTCATGAGCTCAGCTACGCTTTCCATCCTTTTTTGGATTTCCGCATAGGAAAAGACTTTAGGAAGAAGATCGCCTGCAGGGAGATGCCAGGTTTTATTCGAGGTCAATTTGATCTTGCTCGGATCTTGCATATCACCTTGCTGGCTCTTGCTTAAATCCTGAGCCTCATCTTCAAAGAGCGGGTAGCCGAAGTGCTGCATCAAACTATGCATAAAAAGCGCGTGGCGGCGGTGAGCTGATTTGGCGAAAGCTTGTTTAGATTCATAATCATAAGGATAAGCTGAAGGGAGAATATATCTACGCCCGCAATGTTTTGGCAGAGGCAGAACAGAAGAAGCAACCTGATAAAGCGAAGAAGAGTCTAAGAGCTCTGAAACATGGTCATTTTCTACAGAAACGATATGGATAAAGTGATGCGCAGCGTCACGGTTTTCCTTAGGCGTCTTGTCAAACAGCTTGTCACCCAACATGACGGAATTGAAGCAATACGCATGGATTTTTAAAGTCAGTCCCACATACTCAGCGAGACTTCCGCCAAGCGACAGACCGCAGAGAGTAAATTTCTTCCCTTGAAAATGGGGGTGCTGTGTGAGTTTTTGAACGGCTTCTACCGCTTCTGTATAAATGTAGGGATCCTCTCCCTTTAAATTTGTAAAAATCGCATCATCTTGTGCTTTAGCAGCTATCCGTTTACCTTCAAAATCGTCTCTGTCAAATTCTGTTTCTCCAGATTCAAAAGCGCCAAAAGCGACAATTACCTCATCCTCACTTTCAAAAAGAGAGAGTTTTAAGCCCGTCTCCTTATCGAAAAAACACCATTCATGCGCTTTAAGGCCTTTGGTTGCAGTTTCTTCTTCCAGATCAATTTCAATTTTTGCCTTCTCATTAATTTCAATTTCTTGCCTTTGATCAACTTCCTGAATTCTGATAAGAAACTTATTCTCTTCGTTGGAATTGCCATCGATGAGGCACTCATAAGGTTTAATATAAGTCAGGTGAAATAGGTCTTTGGTCGATCTGCCATCAAGCTTCTCGTCTGTATACCGTGTATCTACCCATCTGCCATCATTTTTCCGGCTTGCAACAGTACAGGCAACATACTTCATAAATAATTTGGAAAGAGGGCGCGTCAATTCTGTAGGTTTGTGATCGATTGAATCAACAATAAATAATGAGCAGCAAGCATCTTTGATCCTTTCATTATCAAAAAATCTAATCGACATAAAATCACCTTAAATTAATATAACGTTAATTATTGCTTATAATTATAATAAAAAAGGCAATTAACATAAATATTAAGTTATTTGTTTAATTAAACAAACAACTATAAGTATTTTCAGGGTAGGCCAGCATTTCCCTCTACAAAAAAAATTTAAATTGATATGTATATTTTTATTGAAGGAGTACCCCCTATGACATTGCCCCCACCCAGCAACCGCCTGTCCAAAGAGCAGCTTCAAGAAGCCATGCAAAGAGAAGCCAGGCGCTTTGAGGAGTTCTACTCCTGGATTGAAAAACACATGCCCGCGCGTTTTTTTGAAGAGGTCGACAAGGACAGTATCCTACAGATCGTCTACAGCCTGATGAACTTCGATCTTCATGACTACTTCTGCCGCCTTCATTTGAAAAAAAAGGCTTTTACCCTATGCCTGGATAGTCCCGATGCCGACCTCAGAGTGTTAAAGCATTACAAGACCTTCGGGATCAAAAATTACCGCTCTTTTGTCTCTAATGCACCCCCTCCCTTTGGAGGCTTAAAAGCCCCGCTGCACATCTCCCGCATCCTCTTTAGCGACTATGTCGAAAAGGCCGCGAGAGATCCCGATCATGAGAAGAAAGAAAAAGAAATTGTTGAAGAAGTCAAAGGCCGCAACCCAGAAGTCGAAAGCAGCGACGTGCATAAACTGATCGATTCCTTAAGCCCCCTATTCCTAAAAGCCATGACCAAAGAGCGTCTGATCATCGCTTTGGACATGTATTTCCGGGCCAAATCTCGCGATAATTGCCAATATGAAGTCCTCTTTAAAAAGGATTGGGAAACAAAAAAGGAATCGCCCTCGCTCCAAATCGTCTTTGCCTGGCGCAATGTCCCCAAATACAACTTCCTCCATCACCTCGCTGAAGTCATTCACCGCCATGGCCTGGCGATGAAGCGCGTGAACGCCTCCTATATCGACCCTTACAGCAAACAAAACATCTTGATCATGTCCCTTGGCCTTCACGGCATCAAAGGAAAAGCAGCGTGGGAAGAAGCGGACATCGACGATTTTCTCAAGGAACTTGTCACGCTCAAATACTTTGAAGGGATGCAAACCGTCGAAGATACCTTCGTACAAACAGGGCTGCTTACAGGTAATCAAGGCAACCTTCTCAAAGCCATGGTGTATTTCATCCACCAGTCCTTGCTCCACATCGACATCAACATGTACTCTCTTAACCACATCGAAGACGGCCTATGCCGCCATCCCGAACTCACCGTCAAACTCATGCAAGCCTTCGACGCCAAATTTAATCCCAAAACAGCCAATCTCGAAGAGTACATGAAAATCAGAGAGGAGTTTCTCAAACTCGTCGACAATCTCGATACCGGCAACCTGCTCAACGATACGCGAAGAAAAAACATCCTCAAGCAGGGGATGAACATGATCGTCTACACGCTAAAAACCAACTACTACCGCAAAAACAAGACAGCCTTTTCTTTTCGACTCGATCCTGCCTATCTCGATTTCTTGCCCTTTGAGCGCAAGGACAAATTTCCGGAGCTTCCCTTCGCGATTTTTTTCATGAAAGGGCTTTCCTTCATGGGCTTCCACATTAGATTCCGCGACCTTGCAAGAGGCGGCCTGCGCACTGTCGTCCCTGAAAGAGTAGAGCAGATGATCGCTGAAAGAAATAACGTCTTTTCCGAGTGCTACAACCTCGCCTACACCCAAAACAAAAAGAATAAAGACATTCCCGAAGGAGGAGCAAAAGCTGTCATCTTTCTAGAACCCTACGAAAGGCTCCATTCTGAGGAACTCATCTACAAAAGAGAATTGGAAGATACCGATCTTAAACCCGAAGAAATCAAAGAACGCTTAAGCACCTTTCATAAAGAACAAAAGCTGGAATACCTCTATCAAACCCAGCGCTCCTACATCGAAAGCTTCCTTGCGCTTATCAATTGCGAAAGCGATGGGAAACTGCGAGCCAAAGATATCGTCGACTACTGGAAAAAACCTGAGTACGTCTATTTGGGCCCCGATGAAAACATGCACAACGTCATGATCGAATGGATCGCAGCCTTTAGCAAATACTACAACTACAAACCCGGCGGCGCCTTTATCTCCAGCAAACCCAACCTTGGTATCAACCATAAAGAATTCGGAGTGACCTCGCTTGGCGTCAATGAGTATATGGAAGAAGTGCTCAAATATCTCGGCATCGACCCTTCTAAGCAGACATTCACGGTCAAAATGACGGGCGGACCCGATGGGGATGTCGCGGGCAATCAAATGCACAACCTCTACCGCTTTTATCCCCAAACAGCCAAATTGCTCGCCACCATTGACATCTCAGGAACGATCTTCGACCCTGAAGGACTAGACCTTGCCCTCATCGACAAGCTCTTTGAAGAAGGAAAACCTCTTCGCTTTTATCCTCCAGAAAAATTGAATGAAGGGGGATTTCTCCTCGACGCGCGCACCAAAAGAGAAGCAACCGCCTACGCCCAACAGACACTCTGCTGGCGCAAGATCGGAGGCAAGCTGGTTGAAGATTGGTTATCCGGAAATGAAATGAACCATATTTTGCGCCACAATGTCCATGAAGCCAAAGCAGACGTATTCATCCCTGGCGGTGGAAGACCAAGAACACTCAATGAAAATAATTGGAAAGACTTCCTCGACTCTACAGGAAAGCCCTCTGCAAGAGCCATCGTTGAAGGAGCCAACCTCTACATTTCACCTTGGGCCCGCCGCTCTCTAGAGAAAGCGGGAGCCATCATCATCAAGGACAGCTCTGCCAATAAAGGCGGAGTGACCTGCTCCTCTTTCGAAGTGCTCTCTAGCCTTGTCCTAACAGAAGAAGAGTTCCTCAAGGAAAAACCCAAGCTTGTCGCTGAAATCCTCGAAATCATTAAAGAAAGGGCCCGCGAAGAAGCAAGGCTGATGCTAAAGAACCACCGGGATACCGGAGCGTTTCTGACAGATATTTCCGAGTGGATCTCAGAACGGATCAATATGTATAAAGATCAGCTGATGCAGCATTTTCAAACGGTTACCCTTGCAAATAGCCCCAAGGACCCCTTAATTCGGTGTCTCTTGAGCTATTGCCCGCCGCTGCTGCGCAATAAGTATCAAAAACAGATCTTAAGTGAGATTCCAGATATCCACAAAAAAGCGATCATCGCCTGCCATATCGCTTCTCGTGTGGTTTACTATAGGGGGTTAGATTGGGCGCCATCCTTAATCGATGTGCTGCCCTTGATTACTGAAGATCCCCTGATTGTGGGAGACTAGGGAGATTAATATTAATGCCCATTTTAGTTAACCAATCCTTTAAGTTAGCGATTTCCTTCGGAGAACACATTTTCTTTTCTTGTAGATCAAGTAACCACTTCATGAACAGTTCAGCTTTCTGAGGACTTACTGAATAGCTGCCATTCGACTTCGACACAGACTGCCATTTTATTCTCCCGATTTTTCTTATGAGCTTATTGGCATCCTGAGAATCTACCAATTTACTGACACAGGTTATCTGCTGAGAGTGTTCAGTGTCTTTCAGCCATTGGATGAACTCCCTGGCTTTCTGATCACCTACATAAACTTCTTTTTCGGAAGCACTAGGATTTTGTTGATTCCATTCACGAAATTTACTTATTATCACGCCCCATTTAACCTCATTCTTAAAATCGGCAATAGCTTCTAACATCAAGCCATATAAGCCTTCATTTTTGTCAGTTTCTCTATTTTCGCAATCATAAATTATTGCCGAAACAGCTATTAAAATAAAAATAGCCCCGACCACTCCCATGGCAATGTTTAATCCCGGAATCGGTATCGTGCACAAAAGTGCTCCAGCCACCAAAGCTGCCCCGCCTCCGAGCATCCCCGCTTCTGAAAAAAACCTTGCCGCAATTATGGCAGTTTTTCCCTCAGTATCTGCTGCTTTAATTTCGCTAGGATTGCTAATCCCAGGTTTTCGTGGATCTTGTTGCACTCCTCTGAGACTATTCACGTTAGTTTCTAAATTATTTCCATTTCTCGCTTCTAATACTCCCAAGAACATTTTAACCTCAATCAGTTTTAATTAAATTTGTTATAATTATTTAATCTTATAGTATACATTCTAACAAATTATTAATTAATTGTAAACAAAGCGTTAACAAATTACTTTAACCTACTCAAATCACTTAATTATAAAGACATACACCCAATATCAGTCAGGTTTGCAGCCACCAAGCACTTTCAACCCCATTGCACCGCTCTTTCGCCGTCAGTCACAACTAATTAACAATCAATGATATACGCGCAAAATAAGCGCTCAATCGCTTAAGTCGGCTAATTTCTTACTGCCATTTACTCACATAAATTGATGGACTAGTGGTTAGAACTATAAAGAAGGAACCTTAAATAGGTTCCCTCCAAGAGAATAAGGACTACGACGGCGCTTGGCTTTACAAAAGCCAGTGAAAGATCAAAGAGAAAGGCTGATCCTAACGCTGTGACTGAAACCGGGTTGTCTTCTCGGCTCTACGGCAACTTACATATTATGCATAGTACGCATAAAATACCCCGTAGACGCAAACAGAGCAAAAAGTCCTCCGAAAGCTAAGGGCATATTTCCAGTCCCAAAGCCAAACCCGACCATTACAAATCCCCCTGCCACTCCCAGCAGTGCTAGTGCAACTTTTGCAACCTTCTCCCAACCTATTGCAGCTGGCGGGACTGGAGCTACGACTGCTCCACCTACCATAGCTACGGGTGCACCCCCGAACTCAGGACCGGGCATTAATCGTGAGTTTTCGGTAGGCTGATTGAAATTTACAATTGTATTATCTGTTGCCATAATATAAACCTCTTGTTTTTTAACCACCTCTCGATTGAAGTGTAATTATTATTATAAAAATAATGTTAATTTATTGTAAGTAATATTTAAAAAAAGCTTTTAAAGCATTTATTCATAATGAAATAGATACAATTAAAACGAACAGTCACCCCCCTTTCCTCCGCCTCTTTATTCATTTTTTCACAAATATCTAACAATCAATAATATATGAACAAAACAAGCACTCAAGCAATCGGACTGCTAATTTTTTATTGCCATTAACCCACCTAAATTGATAGACTAGTGATTAGAACTATAAAGGAGGAACCTTAAACAGGTACCCTCCAGAGAATAAGGACTATGAAGGCATTAGCTCAACGAAAGCCAGCGAAAGACCAAAGAGAAAGGCTGATCCTATTCGGACTTGTCGATCTCTACCTCAAGTCGGGGAAGCCGATCGGATCCAACACGCTCAGAGAAAATGGGTTTGAAGCCTTGAGCTCAGCGACGATCCGGAATTATTTCGCCAAATTAGAAGAAGACGGTTTCGTTAAGCAGCAGCACTCCTCCGGCGGCAGAATCCCTACAGTTGCCGCATACAAACTCTATGCAGAGGCCCATTTTGATCAGCCCCATATTCCAGGAGCTGAAGAAAAAAAGCAGATCGAAGAGCTTCTCAAAAAAGAGACCAGAGAAGTCGCCTCCTATTTATTACAGGCAACAGAAAAAATCAGCGAAATTACATCCTGCGCAACTTTTCTTTCTGCCCCTAGGTTCGACCAAGATTTCATCCTAGAGATCAAGCTCGTTTTGATCGATGACCACCGTTTGCTCTGCGCTCTTGTCACAGACTTTGGCGTCGTGCGCACAGAGATCCTCTATACAGACAAAAAACTATCCAGCTTTACCTTAAAACGCCTGGAAGCGTATTTCAACTGGCGCTTGACCGGTATCGAAAAACCCTCTCTTGATCCAGAAGAAGAAGCCATCGGCGTGCGCCTGTATAAAGAACTGATGCTCCGCCATATCATCAGCCATACCAACTTTAGTGCAGAAGATCTGTTTCAAGCGGGATTTTCCAAACTGCTCGCCTATCCCGACTTTAACGATGCAGCAGCTCTGGCTAGCGGCCTTTCTTTGTTTGAGAACAAACAAATGTTGCGTAACCTTCTTTCCACAACGAGTGAATCCAGCCGCATGCACTGCTGGATCGGAGAAGACCTGATTCCCTTTTCACCTGGGGCATCTGCTTGCTCTGTGCTCGCTGTTCCTTATCGCATCAATCAAACGATCTGCGGCGCTTTTGGGATTTTGGGACCAAGCCGCATCCCTTACCGGGAACTCTTTGGACAGCTGCTTCAAATCTCTGAATCGATTTCTGATTCTTTGACGAAGAGCGTCTACAAATATAAAATCTCTTTCCGCAGCCCTAGTCCCGCCAATCTTGAATTCCAGGATCAAAGCCGTGCCCTACTGCTGGAAAGCAAGCCTCACTTACACTTAGGAGACTA
Organism: Chlamydiota bacterium; assembly: GCA_023269355.1. GTDB lineage: Bacteria > Chlamydiota > Chlamydiia > Chlamydiales > Rhabdochlamydiaceae > CAJCIW01. The sequence continues at coordinate 37,854 of JAHFTO010000018.1, forward strand.
ATAATGACAGAAGAAGAAAATCAAGAAACGATCACAGAGACAAAAACACCGCCCACAGCGGAAGAAGAATTGCAGGAGTATAAAGAAAAATACCTCCGCCTTCTCGCTGATCTCGACAATACGCGCAAGCGGATGATGAAAGAAAGACAAGAGATGTCTCGCTTTGCCGTCGAAAATTTCATCGTCGATGTCTTAAGCCCCATCGACAACTTGGAAAATGCGCTGCAATTTACCCAGCATATGTCCGATGAAACGCGCAACTGGGCCCAAGGATTCACGATGATTTTAGGACAGTTCAAAGATGTCCTCAGCGATCACGGCATCACAGCCATTGATAGTAGTGGAGCAAAATTTGATCCTGAAGTCCATTACGCCATTGAAACAGAAGAAACAACAGAGAAATTACCGGGTACGGTCTTAAAAGAATTCGTCAAGGGATACCGCAGCAAAGAGCGCACAATTAGACACGCTAGAGTCAAGGTCTCCGTGCAGCCGGGAACAAATAAACAAGAAAACGAGGCAGAGCCTCAAGAAGCTTTAGAAGAAACAAAAGGAGAATAATAACATGTCTGAGCAACAAAAAAAGAGTAAAATCATTGGAATTGACTTAGGGACAACCAACTCTTGCGTCTCTATTATGGAAGGGGGCTCCCCCAAAGTCATCGCGAACGCAGAAGGCGGACGCACCACTCCCTCGATCGTCGGCTATAAAGGCGGAGAGCGCCTCGTTGGTACTGCTGCAAAACGCCAAGCGGTCACCAACCCCGAGCGCACCGTTTTTTCATCCAAGCGCTTTATCGGTAGAAAACGCAGTGAAGTAGATTCAGAAATCGCAACCGTTCCTTATAAAGTGACAAAAAACAGCAATGGAGATGCCGTCTTCGAAATCGAAGGGAAAACCGTCACTCCAGAAGAAGTCGCTGCACAAATTCTGATCAAGATGAAAGAAACTGCCGAAGCTTACCTCGGAGAAAAAATCACAGAAGCGGTCATCACTGTTCCTGCTTACTTCAACGACTCCCAGCGTCAATCCACAAAAGACGCAGGGCGCATTGCAGGCCTTGATGTCAAACGCATCATCCCTGAGCCAACAGCAGCTGCGCTCGCTTACGGCCTTGACAAACAACAAGACAAGAAAATTGCAGTGTTTGACCTTGGCGGCGGTACATTTGACGTTTCCGTCCTCGAGATCGGCGATGGCGTCTTTGAAGTGCTTTCTACTAACGGAGACACGCATCTTGGCGGAGACGATTTTGACATCGTGATTTTGAACTGGATCATCGATGAGTTCAAAAAAGAACACGGCATCGATTTGAGCAAAGACAAGATGGCCCTGCAGCGCCTTCGCGATGCTGCTGAAAAAGCAAAAATCGAACTCTCAGGTACACAGACCACAGAGATCAATCAGCCGTTCATCACCATGGACGCAACAGGCCCAAAACACCTTGCGCTTACACTCACAAGAGCAAAGTTCGAAAGCCTTGCACATAATCTTCTCGAAAGACTCATCGAGCCTTGCAATAAAGCGCTCCAAGACTCAAGCCTTGGCAGAGATAAGATCGATGAAGTTATCCTTGTCGGCGGTATGACTCGTATGCCTGCTGTCGAAAGAAAAGTAAAAGAGATCTTCGGCAAGGAACCGCACAAAGGGGTTAACCCGGATGAAGTGGTTGCTGTCGGAGCTGCGATCCAAGGTGCCGTGCTTACCGGCGATGTTAAGGACGTTCTTCTCCTCGATGTTATCCCGCTTACACTCGGGATTGAAACTCTTGGCGGCGTCTTGACACCGATCGTCGAGCGCAATACTACGATCCCCACCCAGAAAAAACAAGTCTTCTCCACAGCTGCTGACAACCAGCCTGCTGTGACGATCGTCGTTCTCCAGGGTGAGCGCAAAATGGCAAAAGACAACAAAGAGATCGGCAGATTCGACTTGACCGACATTCCTCCAGCTCCTCGCGGCATGCCGCAAATCGAAGTGGCTTTCGACATCGATGCCAACGGTATCCTGCACGTATCCGCTAAAGACAAACAAAGCGGTAAAGAGCAGAAGATCCGCATCGAAGCAAAATCTGGCCTCTCCGAAGAAGAAGTCAAACGCATGCTCCGCGATGCTGAAGAGCATATGGAAGAAGACAAGAAGAAAAAAGAAGAGATCGAAACGCGCAACGAAGCCGACTCACTGGCATTCCGCGCACAAAAAGCTCTCGACGATTACAAAGACAAGCTTCCTAAAGATGTCGTAGAAACCGTCCAAAGCAAGATCGATGCTGTGAAAAAAGCGCTTGAGTCGAACAACCCTGAGCAGATCAAAGCCGCTCACGACGACCTAAGCACCCACATGCAAAAGATCGGTGAAGCGATGCAGGCAGCAGCTGGCCAAGCAGGTGGCCCGCCGCACCAAGCTCCAGGCGCTCCGCAAGGCCAGAAAACAGAAAAGCCTGATATCGAAGAAGCGGAAGTCGAGATCCTCGACGACGAGAAGAAATAAGCAGACTAAAGCTTCTTAGGTCTTTAATAACAAAACACCCTCTGGACAACCAGAGGGTGTTTTTTTTTCAAAGATGCAAACGCCTACTTTTTGCCATTCACTTCAAAGACATTGGTTGTATCGTAGCTGTCATAGCAGTTTTTTCGAAAATCTACAAACAAGCAATGATGCTTCATTTGAAGGCTGCGCTGCTCAACCGTGCTCAAACTGCACCACAGATCCGCATCAAGATAGAGAAAAACATCCGGCAGATGATTGTAGCTCCCATTTTGAAGCCCATCAAAGTACTTATCATCCTTTATATTCTCAGCCAACACTTCAACATTAGGGTTTTCGTATTGTAGAATCGATTTAAAATTTGCAATTGTATTGGGAGCCGCGTTTGGATCAACAATCACCCACCTGTCAATTTTATAACCTTCTCCTGTCAGTACCGCATGAATTTCAAGTTCATGAAAACAAAGACCTGCTCCAATGCTTGCAATCGTCAAGGGCATTTCTTTAGCAAAACTGCTTTTAATGTCTCTGGAGAGCATAGTACTAAACTGTTCTCGCCTTTCTCTTCCCATCATATCGCAACAGTGGCACTCCCAAAGAGTACCTGAATAACCGCCTTGCGTGGGAAGGAAAAAAACGGAGTCTTTAAGCAGAAGAAGCTCTGCATTCTTGCGAAGCAAAGCAATCATCTCCTTGCGAAACAATGCATCCACATTTTTACACAGCTCTATTTTCTTCTTAACTTCGCCGAGCCTTGCATCCATCGGTTCTATTTCATTGCCCTCAGCAATCGTTAATTTCTCTGTGAATTCTAAAGCGATTTCTCCATTTTTTAACTGCTCATATTCTGATTCCCATTTTTCTAAGCTTCGATTGAAAATGTCCCCATACACGATAGAAAATGCACCCATATTGTTGTAATGCAAGATGGTATAGTCTCGCTCTATCAATCCCCTAACAGTCTTATTGTACTGCGATAAAAACTTTCTATCTTTAACGTTTGTAAAGAAAGTTGTGCATTTATCTCCTGCTTCTAAATGCTTTTGAAGATCCGCTTCTAGCTGAACGAGCGAACTTTTATTTGAAAAATTATCAATACTATTCATAATTATCCTATGTTAATTAAACTTTTTGCATATTAATATTTTATATTAACTCACAAAATTATTCAAGTAATTAATATTAAAATGGTTTTTTTAACAATATCGAGCTATAACTAGTTCATTTTTCATTGGTTAAGCAAGTCATGGAAATTAAAATAATTTCTTTATTCCATGAGACTTACAAGCCCAAACGACCCTCCGGACAACCCAAGGGCATTTTTTCAAAGAAGGCTGGTAACTGAGATCAAATAAAATTAGATAAGGGCGTGGAGAAGAATTTTTCCAAAGAGATCCCTTGAGGGCCAATTAAAAGCACGCGATCTGGCTTAAATTTGCTGACAAAAATATCTATCCCTGTTCGGTTGAAGAACTCTTCTCCACTTTTCACCTCAATGGCTGTAATCGCATTACCGCGCTGAAGCACAAAATCCACTTCTTTATCACCTTCGCGCCAATAAAAAAGCTCTATTTGTGTGCCTCGAATACTGTTTAAAAGATAAGCTCCAACAGCAGATTCTACTAATCTTCCCCAAAATACACGATCTTCACGAGCTTGCTTAAAGGTTTTTCCAGATTGAGCAGTCATTAATGCTGTATTATATACGGAAAATTTAGGACTTGATGCTTTTTGTCTCACAGATTGTTTTGCAAATTTCTGTATTCCACCGAGTAACCCTGCTCCTGAAAGCAAATCAAGATAATGAGCTAAAGTTGTTGTATTTCCAGATTCTTGCAATTCCCCTAACATCTTGGAATAAGAAAGAATTTGTCCAGAATAGAGACAGCCGAGCTGAAATAATCGTCGCAACAAAGCAGGTTTATTGACTTGTGTCATTAAAAGAATGTCTCGCGAAATCGTGGTCTCAATCAATGATTCGTTCACATAATAACTCCAGCGAGAAGGTTCCTCTTCATCGGCTAATGGCGCAGCGCCCGGGTAACCCCCAAAATAAAGATACTTCTCCACACTCCAACCAAAATGGTCGCGGACTTCTCCAAATGACCAATGGGTTACGGGAATCGTTTCAAAACGCCCCGCCAAGCTTTCCGAAAGCCCTTTTTGCATTAACCATGGAGAAGAGCCAAGTATCATCACCGATAAATTAGTTTTCTGACGGGTATCCTGGTCCCAGAGCGCTTTAATAACATCGGACCAATGAGGAATTTTTTGCACCTCGTCAATAATCAACAAAGCTCCCAAAGGGGATTCGACCTTATTTCTCGCCACTTCCCACTGCTGTTGGATCCACGCTACATTTTGCAAAGTGGCCAAGTCCGCAGAGGCATAATGAGACGGTTTTTGAATAGCCTCAGCGACCTGCAAAGCCAGAGTGGTTTTACCCACCTGCCTCGGTCCGAGCAACACCTGAATAAATTGGCGCGGCTCCTGGAGCCTTTTAGCAAGCTGAGCAAAAATAGGTCGTTTCTTCATGAGAGAGTCCTTTTTTACTCAATATACTGAGTAATTTTACTCAATGCAATGAGTAAAATAAATAATTGCAACAAAGAAACGTCATAAGTTTTTGATTATTAGTATTTAGAAGAAAAAATGAAATTTGACGAAAAGGCGCTCCCACCCCTACTCTGACGAAAAAGGTGCACCCTCAACTTAACTAGGATCCCGCGCCCAAGCAACCCTTGACTTTTTAGTCCTAAGGCCATAAATTGAGGCTTTTCTCATACCTGTATAAGAATTGAAGTGACCCAGAAAAAATACCCCTTTGAAAAGCACCAGCTTGACATTGAAAAAGTAGATCCAGACGCCCTCTATGTCATGGATAAACTCCGCTCTAATGGACATATCGCCTACCTCGTTGGAGGAAGCGTAAGGGATCTGCTTCTCAATCAAACACCCAAAGATTACGACATTTCCACCTCAGCAGAGCCAGAGCAAATCAAACAACTCTTTCGCAACTGCATTCTGATTGGCAGAAGGTTCCGACTGGCCCATATCCGCTTTGGAAGAAAAATCCTCGAAGTCTCCACATTCCGCTCAGGAGATACCGAAAAAGACGAGCTGATCGTCCGGGACAATAAATGGGGGACGCCTGAAGAGGATGTGTTAAGACGCGACTTCACCATCAACGGTCTCTTCTACGACTCATCCACTCAGGAAGTCATCGACTACGTCGGAGGCTATCCCGATTTGCAAAAGAAAATGCTTCGCACCATTGGCCAGCCTTATATCCGCTTCCGCCAAGACCCTGTGCGCATGCTGCGCCTCATTAAATTCCAGGCGAGATTTGGCTTCGAAGTAGACGCGGAAGCTAAAGTCGCCCTTTTAGAATGCCGCAAAGAAATTACTAAAAGCTCCCCCGCTCGCATCCAGGAAGAACTCCTCCGTATGCTGGAATCGGGAGCATCTGAACCTTTTTTCCGCTATATGACCGAACACGGGCTCATTCACCTCATGATGCCAGCTTATGGCGAGTTCATGGAGTCTCCTCAGGGAGAAGAAGTCTTTGCTTATCTCAAAGAAGTTGACACCACTTTTCACGATGCAACGCGCGAGCCTCTTCCTCGCCCAGTACTTCTTGCTTGCATGGTCTACCCTTTGCTTGAAAAAAGGATTCAAACGCGCTATGTCGATCGAGAAAAATTGCCCCATCTTGGCGAAATCAGCATTGAGGCCATGGATCAAATCGATGACGTCTTCCTCCCCTTTTTCCCTCTTTCTAGAAGAATGAAGGGTAGCTTAACTTCTATTTTGACTTCTCAATACCGACTCACTCCTCTAGATAAGAGAAGAGCGATGAGAATTCGCATTCCTAACGATCCCGATTTTCAACTGGCTCTAAAATTTTTTGAAGTGCGCTGTACACTAGAACCTGCACTCCAAACGACATGGGACAAATGGAACGAAGCTCTAGGAACACCTGAACAACCCCGCCCCATGCGCCGAAGAAGAAAGCGCAGACGAAAAGCATCATGAACTATCACAAATTGGACATCCGGCCCGATATCGATGCTGCCTTCATCGGCCCTGCATTATCCGTTGGACCGCTGCCTACCCTTTTTTATTTCTCTCTTTCTGCAGAAGACAGCCTGTGCCTAGATCCCTTCAACCAACCCGTCGAGTACCTTTCCGCTCTTCCGATGCGCATTATTTCCATCACGCTACCTGGCCATGAAAACAAACTTCCTCCCACAGAAGCACTCAATGCTTGGGCTGCGGAAATCGCCTTTGGAACAAATCCCATTGGGAACTTCGTCGAAAAGATCAAATGCACAGTTGATACATTGGACAATCAAGGCCTTCTTCTCCCTGAGCGCACAGCAGTAGCGGGGCTTTCCCGCGGAGCTTTCATCGCAGCGCACGCTGCAGCGCATATTCCAGAGTTCCAATGGATCGTTGGCTTTGCACCACTGACCAAACTCTCTTTTGCCAAAGAATTTGAAAATCTTCCCCATCACCCACTCGTGGAAACGCTTTCTCTAGAACATCTAGTAGACAAACTCACCGATCGCCATGTGCGCTTTTATATCGGTAACCTCGATGTCCGCGTCGGCACGCGCCACTGTTTTGATTTTATCGAAAAACTCTCGCAAACAGCCTTTCAAAATAAAGTGCGCTCGCCCTCTGTTGAGCTTATCATCGGCCCCTCCATCGGAAGAGACGGCCACGGCACAGCCAAAGAAGTCTTTCACGAAGGCGCGCAGTGGATCGCAGAAAAATTGAAGGCTGTTCATGTTCTATGACGTTTTTGTTTTCGCAGGAGAAAAAAGCGCAGATCTTCATGGAGAAAAGCTGCTGCAGGCGCTTTATGCACAAAATCCTCATCTGAAAATTGCTGGCGTTGGCGGACCCCGCATGCGCGCTGTCGGTATGCACTGCATCCTTCCTATGGAAGAATTTCAGGTCATGGGTTTTATCGATGTCTTCCTCGCTCTTCCCAAACTTTTACGCCAATTTTACTTCGTCGCGCGTGAAATCCAAAGATTAAATCCCAAAGCTGTTGTCACCATTGACTATCCCGGATTTAATCTGCGTATGGCCAAACATCTGAAGAAAAAAGGATTTCAGGGAAAGTTGGTTCATTTCATCTGCCCCTCTGTGTGGGCCTGGGGAAAAAAGAGAATTCCCCTCATGGCAAAAAATCTCGATTTACTTATCTCCATTCTTCCTTTTGAAAAACAGCTCTTTGCAGACACCTCTTTACAAGTCGCTTTCGTCGGCCACCCACTTGCAGAGCGCTTGAAGACATATGGGTATCAAGAATGCTTTGTTCCCTCGGGGAAAAAACTGGTTGCCCTCTTTCCCGGAAGCCGAAGAAAAGAAATTGAGCGCAACTTAAGGTTGCAGCTCGATGCGTGCCGCGAGCTTTTGGAAAAAAATTCAGATTTCCATATTGCTCTTTCGGTTTCCGATGAAAAATTTCTTCCTCCCATGAAGGAAATTCTCAAAGAAAAAGGCTGGAATGAAAACGAAATTTCGCTTGTTCCCATCAGCCAGTCCTACGAACTTATGAAAGCTGCTTATCTTGCGATTGCAAAATCGGGCACTGTGACACTCGAGCTTGCCATGCACCGCGTCCCAACAGTTGTTGTTTACGGTGTGTCCAAACTGGATAAAATCATCGCCTACGACATCTTGCGCATACGCCTGCCTTTTTACTGCCTGGTCAATATCATCGCCCAAAAAGAAGTCTTTCCCGAGCTTATCGGCCCTCATTTTACGCTGCAAAACCTAAAAGAAAAAGTTGAAAGCCTGCTCAAAGAGCCCAATCGAATAAAAATTCAGTCGGAATGCGATGCTGTCATTAAGCAACTTGGTCAGAAAGAAACCTCCCAAGAAGCCGCTGCTGAAATCCTAAAAATGATTTAAATAGCCTCCAAATCCGCCTTTCTTTAAACTTTTCGTTTTAGAAAAGAGATATTGCTTATGGAAGCTTTAAAAATATACATCGACAGGCTGAAAAACGGCCAGAATCAGGCAATTAAAGAAACTTTAACTCCTGAGTTTCTCGACATCCAAGACGAGGAACTGGCATTTAAAGACCCCGTCCAAGTCAAAGCGGAAGCCTACGTCACGGACGATTTTTTGGTGATCCACCTCACTACAGAAACATCCGCATGGCTCCCCTGTTCCATCTGTAATGAATCCATCCGCACGCCCATTAGCATCAAAAACTTGGCACTGACGATTGCTTTGGAAGAGATCAAAGGAGCTATTTTCGATCTGACTGAAAAACTAAGAGATACGATCCTTTTACAGACACCTCTTTATACCGAGTGCAACAATGGAAAATGTCCAGAAAGAGAGAATTTAAAGAAATTTCTTAATTCGGAAGAAAAAACTTCAGGTAATGGGGATCACTCGTATTTACCCTTCTCTGATTTAAGTTGAAAAAAACACCTCTTTCTATTATAAGTTACGCATAATTTCTTATGGAGAATTAACATGGCAGTACCACGCAATCGATCGTCTAACGCTCGAAAAAACTCAAGACGCGCCCATCACGCTAAAAAGCCAAAGCTAACCCTAGCTTGCTCAAACTGCGCAAAGCCTTGCATTTCGCATCGCATTTGCCCCCATTGTGGATTCTATGCTGGCCGTGCGGTACTGACCCCCCGCTAAAAAGTTTCGGAGTTCATGCGAGATCAGAATAAAGCTCGCGAGGAAAATACTCCTTGCATCATCGGCGTTGATTTGTTGGGAAGCGATATACCTCCGAGCGATCTTCTAGAGTCCATTCTTTCCTATTCTGGACAACTAAAGTCAGATGTCCGCCTGATTCTTTTTGGAACTTCTTCCTTATTTGCAGGGATACCTCCTTCCCCTCATGGAAACATTTTATTTCATGTTGTGGAAGAGATTATCACCATGCAAGATGCTCCCTTAACCGCAATTCGATCTAAACGCAACTCTTCCCTGTGCATAGGAATTTCTCTTTTAAAAAAGGGAGAGCTGCACGCTTTTATCTCCGCTGGCAATACCGGCGCTTTAATCGCCTGCGCAAAAATCGTACTTCCTGAGCTGCCTAATGTACAGCGCCCCGCTCTCATGACCCTTCTCCCTACTCAAAAAAATGAGATCGCTGTCCTCGACGTCGGCGCCAATACCACTTACAAATCTGAGCACCTGGTGCAATTTGCAACCATCGGCGCCGTCTATCAAAAAAGCCGCGGCACCCCCCTCCCAAAAGTGGGCCTTTTGAACATCGGTTCGGAAGCAAAAAAAGGAACAGTTGAGCTTCAAGAAGCCTACGACAAACTGCTTCAGTTAAGCCAGGCAAAAAATCCTTCCTTTGCCTTCGCAGGCAACATCGAAGGAAGAGATGTCTTTCATGGTGACATCGACGTTCTGGTGACAGACGGCTTTACAGGGAATGTTTTCTTGAAAACCGCTGAAGGAATCGCAGGCGTCATCCTCGAAGAACTCAATAACCCCCTTATTCAAGAATGTTCCCCTGCTACGAAAGAAATTTTTGCCGAAATGCGCCAAAGACTGCATTACGCAGAATATCCAGGAGCGATCCTTTGCGGCATCGATGGCATCGTCATCAAATGCCACGGCAACTCCAACGCTCAAAGCCTCATCAGCAGCATCACCGTTGCCACTAGGCTGATACATCATCACTTCCTAGACCACATCCGCGAAGCCCTTAAAAAAAATTAAAATCGACTGTCTTTTTTTTCATGGAAAAAGATCTTGAAATGGGATATGATTGCTCCTATTAGACCGCATTCTGATATAAAAATTTTTCTGGGGATCCCATGCAAGAAATCCTACTGAACGTCGAGTCCAAAGAAACGCGCTACGCCGTTTTAAAAAATGGAACCCTTTACGACCTCATCATCGAAAGAAAAAAGAACCGCTTGCTCGCCGGTAACGTCTTTCGCGGCAAAGTCACTAACATTCTCCGCAATATCCAATCTGCATTTATCGATATCAATGAAGGCGAAAATGGCTTCATCCATATTTCCGACATCATCGAGAACACCCAAAAGTTTCAAGAGATGTTCGAAATGGACTTTGAGATGGAGACTGAGAGCTCCAAATCGTCTAGCAAGAAGCAAAAAGAAACCGACATCACGAACATTCTCAAAAAAGACCAACCCGTACTCGTCCAAATCGTCAAAGAACCCATCGGTACTAAAGGCGCACGATTAACTTCTAATATTTCTCTTCCTGGAAGATACTTAGTTCTCTTGCCCAACACCCCGCATCGGGGCGTGTCGCGCAAAATCGATGATGCTGCCTCTCGCGATCGGCTGAAAAAACTCATCCGCGCTTTTGAGATGCCTAAAGATATGGGGCTTAT
>JAHFTO010000019.1:0-10001 GCA_023269355.1 Chlamydiota bacterium
TAAAAGCTTGCAGGATGATCGACGGGGTCGGTTTCTGAGAAGGGGGTTTTTGCATTGAGTCCATAGACCGAAGAAGAGGAAGCATAAATGAGCTTAATGTCAGGAAAAAGCCGCAAAGTTTCGAGGATTTGTACGAAGCCATTCAAATTGCTGTGGACATAACTTTCAGGATGCGTTAGCGAGTGGCGCACTCCTGCTTGGGCAGCAAGGTGCACGAAATGAGTGATGCCGTGGCTGCGGATTTCATCTTCAAGGGTTGCTCGATCGACGATATCGCAGTGAGAGACGGTAATTCCTGCTTGGGCAAGAAGTGCAGCTCTTTGCTTTTTTAACTCGGGGTCGTAATAGGTGTTGAAATTGTCGCAGCCGAAGACTTCATCGCCCCTGCGTTTGAGGGCAAGCGCTAAATGAAACCCGATGAAACCAGCAATTCCTGTGATGTAGATACGTTTCATCTATTTGACGAGACTGAAACCAAGTCCTTTAAGACTTGGAGGAAATCCCGCTCCTTTGTTATGTTGTTTTTAATTTTAGGGTGTCCAACGGCATTAAGTTGTCTCTGGCAAGCAGACCCAGGCCATTGTGCTGGCGAAAGATACCGTCGCCAATAACGGAATCTTGCTCGATCCATTGGTTGGGCAACGGGCGCGAGAGTTATACTTCTCGAGGTAAACCGTCCGTAAAGTGGGCCATATATTGGCACCATAAATCACCGCCTTTTAAGGTTGGGTGTCAAAAAGTTTTCGCCTTAAGGCGAGAGTTGTTTACTGACTATAAAAGCAGATAATTTAAAAATGCATGGTTTACATAAAGGCGGCTCAACTCTATGCATCTCTCAAAGGCCAATTTTAGCACTTCGAACCTTTTGAATCTTCTGCAAATTATTGCATGCTTACTGGTTCTTGTTTTTTTCTCCTCATGCACAAACCCTCCTTATCGCGGCAATGATGTTCTTGGCGCGGATGAATTTGTGATGGATTCGTACAGAATTAGAGAAGGAAAGCTATCGATCTTATCGATGGAGGGAAAAGAAATTGAAGAACTTCCTTCTTCCCTTTTGGAAGAGTACCAAGATGTGATCAATAATGGAGATGTTTTGCAGGTGGCCATTTATCATCCTACGCGACATGACCTTGTCGAATCGGTACAGCGCATCGGTCAAGTTGTGGGTTTTCGCGTGACGGATGGAAAAATATTTTTGCCCGATCTGCCTGGAGTGCGCGTCGAAGGGCTGACGTTGCACCAGGCTCAAGACGCAATTGAAAAGCTGTATCGGGAGCAAATTAGGGACGTCAACGTTTTTCTCTCGTATAGAGATCGAATTTTGAGAAAAGTGGAACTGGCAGGGCTTGTTATGGTTCCCAATATTCCTGTCGATGGGCGTCTGCGCTTGTTTGAAACGCTATCGATTGCCAAAGTGCCTCCCAATGCCAACTTGTTTAAGAGTTACGTTGTGCGCGAAAATGCGCTGTTGCCGGTGGACCTCTACAAGCTGCTGAAAGAAGGAGATATGGGTCAGAACATTGTTATGCGCGGTGGGGATAAGGTCTACATCGCAGATCCTTCTGCTTCGACTTTGATGGTTCTTGGAGAAGTGCATAAAGAACGCGTTGTTGATTTGCCGGATGGCTTCATGACTCTTCGCAAGGCCATTGGAGAAGCAGGAGGAATCTTGCCCTCGGGTGATCGATCTTATATTCAAATTATTCGCGGTAATATCCTGCATCCAAAAATTTACACTTTAAATTGGGAGCATGTTGTACGCCTTCCCAGTGATAGCATGCTTTTAATCCCTGGGGATATTGTTTATGTCGCTGCAAGGCCGCTTTCCGAGTGGAATCGCTTTGTCAACGATCTGCTCCCTACATTTATTGCCTTGGATCTGATTACAAAAGGCATCAAATCTGTTGGAATAGAGGTACCGTGAAATTATCAGAAAAAGATTACATCGTGTTTACATTCACCGATATGAAACACCTCTTTTTAAGACATCGGAAGAAGATTTTAACCATTGCGGGATGTTTTGGGCTTTTGGCATTTTTATTTCTTTTGGTTCAGCCGATCCAATATCAAGTCGAGGCGACTTTTAGGCAGGCGAATAGGCAAGGGGACAATCTCTCCACGATGAAAAAAGTCGTGCAGCAACTTGCTCCTTCCGGTTCTGAGAGCAGTATGATCGCTATCATGCAGTGCAATGAAGTGATCAAGGATGTTGTGGAGCGGCTAGGGTTGCAAGTTGTATGCAGCAGTGACTCTTTACTGATGAAAGCATTAAGAAGAGTTGCGCAGAATATTTATTTGGGATTGGGAGGAACGCTCTCTGATCCTGATCGATTTTGTTTTACAGATGTCTCCTATTCTGGCGAAAAACCTTTGCCTTTATTCTTGAAGCTTAAAGATAGAGAAGTTTTTCAGCTGTTTGATGAGAACAATCAGCTGCTCGGAGAAAAAAAATTAGGCGAGCCCCTTGCATTTTCTACTGGGCAGCTTACTCTAACCTCTGCGCCGAAAAATGTAAAAATAGGATCGTTTTACAGTCTATCTGTAAGCCCCTGGATGGATGTGATTAATCACTTAAGGCCTAGGCTTAAAATCACGCCGCATAAGTTGGACAAGAATATCTTGCAGCTTGTCTTTTTGCATCGCGATCGGATACTTGGTGCTGCCTTTTTGAATCGATTGATGCTTAGTTATCAAGACTATTTGAAAAGAGAAAATGATGAGTTTTGCCAACAGCAGCTGCAATACCTCAAAAAAAGACAAGAAGAACTGGCTGCTTATTACGATGAGGCCCTCGTCGATCATGCTGCGTATCTGAAACAAAACCTAGTTGACAATGGGTTTATTGGTTTTGAAGAGGAAATCACTACGCTTTCTGAGCCCAAGACTTTCTATACCACGAAACTGTTCGAAGTCGACTTAGAGCTAAAACGGTTGTACGACTCAATGCAGATGAATCTGCTTGCTCATACAGATGAAAAAAATGAGGAGCCTCAGAAAACATCGGATGAGTTTTTAGGGTTGAATTTGACAACAGCCCAGCAGCTTCTTGTCGAGTATACTAGGCAAAGAGACAGCTTGCAAGCGCAGATCAGAGAATTATTCTTTTTAAGAGAGCAGTTGCCGAAACCTGGTTTTGAAGTCAGTTCTTTGGGGAGCCTTGTTGATGATGGGGTCATTCGAGAGCAGGTCAATAAAGCCAGTGCGATCGCCATGCAAATTCAAGATGAAAATAATCGTAGCACGCGTGAGCAAGAAAGATTGACAGAAGCTTTGCAGACGCAGAAGAATTTTCTTTCGCAGCATTTGTTGCAAACAGTTGATTTGAAGAAAATAAGATTGAATCTTCTCGCAGAGAAAATCGCTTTCCTGCAACAGACGACTCTCTCTCTACTTCAGATTGAAAGAGATTTGCTGACAAATAAACTTTCCGAGTTAAGTGGAAAAATGGGGGATCTACCTGAAAAGTGGCGCCGTGAATCCTTGCTGGCCATAAAAAAAGAACTTGGAGCAGCTACCCTTGAAGGCGTTTCCCAGATGATCGAGTCTAAATTCTTGGGCCGGGGTGTATTTCAAGTGGATTCAAAACCTTTAGACTTGGCCTTAGCTCCGCTTCAACCTAAGCCTCCCAACTTTTTTCTTAAAACAGCCATTGCCACACTTTTTGCAGGTTTTTGTAGTTATGTATTTATTTTTTGCATGTCGCTTTTCAAAGGTCTTCCGGTCTCCAAGGAAACATTGCAGCTTTCTGGCTTCCCAGTAGGAGGCAGACTATCAAAATACTGCAACACGCAACTTTCTCAAATTCGGGAAACAGATCTTGAAACCTTAAGGCACGTAGCAGATAGATTGCTCACTAAGTCTAAGATTCAGGGAGGGCTTATTGCAGTCTGTATTGGCGGACAGCATCCTAATTATTCCTCGTCGCTTGCAGAACTGCTTGCCATGAGGGGAGTAAAAACGGCGGTTATTCACTGCATTTTTGACAAAGTTGTCCATCCTGAAGAGATGCCTGGCCTGTGGCAGTATTTACAGGGAGAAATCGGGGAGCCTCCTCTGAAAAAGCAATCGACGTATGATCTGATGACAAGCGGCGGAACTTCCCGCCATGGCTTAGAAACTCTCTTTGGGTCTCAATTTCAAAATTTGCTTGACGATTTAAAAAAGCGTTATGGAGTTGTGCTTCTTTATAGTAGTTTCGACCCTGCAAAAAGGGAGGGATCTTCTCTTCTTCAGATGGCAGATGTTGCTTTGGTTACTGTTCAACAAGAAACTAAAGAAGACCTCGAAGTTTATTTGGAGTGGACAGAGCAGAAGGCAAATGCAAGCGCAACTTTCCTTTACGCTGAAGAGTTTGGATAGGTTCAAAAAGCGTTTTTAGATATACTCCTTATCGATGCCCATGAATCGACAAATGATCCTTATCACCGGCGGGGCCGGTTTCTTAGGTTCTCATCTCTGTGAGAGGCTGCTTAATAGCGGTCATGCAGTCGTTTGTCTCGACAATTTTTTTACAGGCAGCAAAGATAATATTGCGCCTTTTCTCGACCATCCCTCTTTTAAACTAGTGGAACGTGACGTTTATCTTCCTTACGCACAGGAAGTAGATCAGATTTATAACCTTGCATGTCCAGCCTCTCCGATTCACTACCAGCACGATCCCGTCAAGACGATTAAGACAAATGTCTACGGTGCGATTAATGTGCTTGAGCTCGCTCAAAAAAATGGAGCGAAGGTTTTGCAAGCTTCTACGAGCGAGGTGTATGGCGATCCTCATGTCCACCCTCAGACTGAAGAATATTGGGGCAATGTCAATCCTATTGGTATTCGTTCTTGTTATGACGAAGGCAAGCGCTGTGCCGAAACGCTTTTTTTTGATTTTCATCGCCAGTTTAAAATTCCCATCAAAGTCGCTCGGATTTTCAATACTTATGGGCCTCGGATGCATCCCAACGATGGTAGAGTGGTCTCCAATTTCATTGTGCAAGCGCTAAAAAATGCACCGATCACCATTTACGGAGAAGGAAAGCAAACCCGTTCATTTTGTTATTTTGAAGATCTCATCGATGGACTTGTTCGATTGATGGAGTCTCCCTCTGAAATGACAGGACCCATCAATCTGGGAAATCCTGTGGAATTTACCATCTTGGAGCTGGCTCAGCTTGTTCTTGAACTGACAGGCTCGCGATCTGAGCTCATTTTCCAATCGCTTCCTAGCGACGATCCAAAACAGCGTAAGCCAGACATCAGTCTAGCCCAAGAGAAGCTGGGATGGCAGCCAAAGACGCAGCTGAAAGAAGGGCTGGAGGCAACCATTGCCTATTTCGATCAGTTGCTAACCAAAAATGCATTATTTTGAGTATCATTTAAGCTTTGCATAAATGGGTCTTGATAAGTAAAATAAGGAGTATAGGATCGGGGGTTCTCGATCGGCTTCAAGCTGTTGGCTTGAAGTTTAATAAGGCTGGGGGTGTCCTGGCCGGCTTTAGACCTCGGAGAGATCCGGGGTCTTTTGCTTTTCGAAAACTGTTTTATTCCTCTCAGGCAAAATGTCCAATCCCATCGTTAGGTAATTTGGGTATTGAAAGAATTTCCTTTCAACGATTTCGAACGCCAGATTTTTTTCTTCTGGGTTGAGTACGTGCCTCCCAATCGGGTAAGCAATCAAATCTGCTAGCTGAAGGCCGATACTATTCACTTTTTTATCTGCAAATATTAGCTTTAGAGGATACCGATGCTGGAGGTCCCTATTTTTCTCAAGAATTCGATGAAATGCGAGTCCTAAGCTTCTATTTTCCTCCGGCATTCTTGACTCAATGATAAGATGGGTAAGCCTTCCGTTTTGCTCTTTCTCTTGCAAAAATCGGTAGACTTTTTCCAAACAGGATTCTAGACAAAAATCATATAGATCGATCGGATCCTTGTACATCTCTCGAAATGATGATTTGTTAATTGATGTTGAGATTACCGTAAAGGGACTGCTTTCTATAGAAGTGGTTAGCCTGGTCATAAACAAATCTCTTAAGCTTTGATTTTGAAGAAAGTAGAAATCCTCAATTTGCTTTCTGATTTTTCTGCTATGGAGAATGGTCATGTCATGTCCCCAAAATGCGAACTTGAATCCTTTCATGTGCTTCATCACATCAGTGATATAGCTCTGCTTCGAAAAAACACAAAGTGCAAGTGCGAATACGGAGTATTCTCTGCATGTTGACTTTATTGACGGATCTCCCGATTCATCTCCATAAATGACATATTCGCTATGATCACGGTCGTACATTTCTAGGCATCGCTCCCCAAAAAAAGAGCTGTATTAAATCAAAAATTCAATTACTTCTCCACGAAATTTGTAGTATACTGCAATCGCAAAACCTAAGCGGTTGCAGTAAAGCAGATGTTTAAGATGTTCTTGAAATAATTACCGATTTGCAGATTGATTTTTGGCGCTTTGAACTCGCCTATTGGAGAATTTGTGAAGTTTCTTGGGTGTATTCCGGTAGAACATAAGCGCCTTTTCCATGGCGTGCGCAGATCTCTCTCCATTTTTTAGCCATTTCTGCGACAAGAGGAGCTGCCTCTTTTCCTCCAGCCTCGCTGAATCGGAGGTAGACGACTACGACAAGTTCAGGATGGTCGCGCTTAAGCATTTCTTCTTCAGGGAACAGAATGGCGCCATACCAGATATGGTTTTGGATTTTACCTTCTGATTCTGCATCGATGCTTTGTTTATAGAGAATCTCAGCAGTGCCAGTTTTCCCGAAAAGTTGGTTTTTGAGCGCTTGAAAATTTCTCATCCATTGAGGGTTTTGGGCTAAAGATCGAATGATGTGAGGGCGCGCGTTGCCTTTGGCCCCACAGATGACGCGATGCATCCCTTCAAGAAGGGGATCGCGGATTGCGTCTGGCATGAACAGTGTGCGTTTTGCTTCAGGTTCGCTATACCAAATATAAGGGTCTTCGCTTTCTGTTTGAGTGGATGTGAACAGGGGAAAGTGGATGCCGATGGAAGCGAGATTTTCAAAGAATGGATAACGGCCCTGTTCAAAAGGATTGCGATATTCTCTAAGGGGTTCTTGCCCTGCAATCACCTGGACCACTTTGGGCTTTAATACAGTTCCCTTATTGGCAATCGTTGATAGCATCACTGCAGTTTGCAAAGGTGTGACGACGAGAGAATGCTGTCCGATGGCAAAAGCATAGAGGCCTGTTTTGTTGTGCGCAAGGTCGTCGGGTAAATTGCCCGCAATTTCTCCAGGTAGTTCAATTCCGGTTTTTTCCCCGTATCCAAATGATTGAGCCGCTTGAATTAAGTGCGAGGTATCGGCAATGTGATCGCCCGCAAGGATCGAGAAATAAATGTTGCTCGATTGCTCGATGGCATGAATGATATCCACCTTTCCAGCATACAGGTGGCTAAGCACCAGCTTGCCGCCCTTGTAGAAGCGTTTGATCGGCTCACCATCGAGAGAGTAGCCTAATACGCGTTCACTGCTGGCGGGTTTTGGATGCCATTGTAATTGCTCGATGATCGTTAAAGGATTGCAATCAGCAATTTGCTTTTGCAGTTCTTTAAGTTGCTCAAAGCGTTCCAAAAGTCCTTGGTAAGCGATAACCAATTTAAACACCGATCCTTGGGGAGTGGATTGACGGAACGCTTGCGATCTTCCGTAGCCGTAGCCTGACATGGGATAAAAGGCTGCAGCGAGATGTTTTTCCAATTGGAGTCCACTGATATTTCGCAATGCTCGATATTTTCCATAAAGAGGCCGGTCGAGGTCTTTGAACGAACGCATCGTTTGCAGAAATTCTTGTTGGATTTCTGGGCCAAGCAGAGCAATCGCCGTCTTGATTTTTTCTGCGTGAGCGTTAATTTCAACAGGTGCTTCCTTTCTTTCACCTAGAATAAAAGCATGTAGAAGCGACAAGCAATTTTTTTTCCAGAAGTCATTGAACATTTGCCTTTCAATATGTTCGAGATAATCCGTGTAGGGCTTTGCGTAGTGCCGTTTCTCTTTTTCAATCTTACGCTTTTCTTTGAGATATTCTTTGAAGTTGAGCTCTCGCCACTTTTGAAAATCGTGTTTGCGAAACTTAAGTTTTGTTTGGTCCTGCACAAAACCATACACGACGGAACAAGATTGATTGAGGAGACGGTATCCGCTTAGAGAAAGCGATCCTGCCGCTTGTGTCAAAGAAGAAGAAAAGCGCTCTTTGTCGACAAGCATGCGACATAAATCTAGTACCAGCAACTTGTCATTGTTGTATTTGATGTGTCCTAAGATAAGGTCGATCTTTCGTTTCAATGCTGAGACTTCGCCCGCATTTTGCAACAAGGCTTTTTGAGTCGATTGTTTATCTTCATCACTTAAGACAATTTTTGAAGGAATGTGGGAATCCCCAGAATAAAGAGAGTCGATCAGTGTGCTCATTTTGTCCTGTTCTGAAAGCAAAAGCAACTGATCCATATCCTTTTGGAAAGAGAGCGCAAGGCCGAGAGTAGAAATGTTTTTGATGGCAGCAAGAGCGCTGCAGTTTGGATTCAAGATGGTTTCAAAATAGCGATCTAGCGTGAGCTCAAGAGTTTCATTGTAGGGTGCTCCGCTTAATCTTTCTCTTTCAAGCGGCTTTTTTCCATCCCAGATGTCGCCAATGTATGTTTCACTTTCCAGCCATTTTGCAATCGAAGCTTGTTTGCTAGCTCTCACTTCGGGAATTGGAGAAGGGATAAAATCGTTGGGGTCTATTCGCGGATAGGAAGCTAAGGTGATGATCTCTCCCGTATTTGGGTCCATAGCGACCACGGCACCCCCTTTAATCCAGGGCGTGCTTAAATTGACGTCTCCATTTGCATGTCTGGTTTCTCGGATTTTTTCATTGCTGATGAGAAGCTCTTCAGCAAATTGTTGGAGCTCAGAAGAGATGGAAAGTAATAAGCGATGTCCAGAAACCCCTTTCCTTCCACCGGGCAGCTCCCTAAGGAAATTCCCTTTGGTGTCTACTTCATAGGTCTTTTTCCCGGCGTAACCTCTCAAATCACTATCAAAAGCCCCCTCTACACCCATCTTCCCGACGAGATCATTGATGGTATAGGCCTTTTCCTGAAGTGTCTTCAAGCGCTCTCTCACCTCGAGAGGATTTTGGAAACCTTTAGGGAGAATGGCCACTTCGCCGGTTTCCCTCTGAGATAAGTAGGTCTGAAGGGACCCCATCTCCTCTGCAATGCCATAGTATTCATTGGAACTGATCGCCCCCATGTAGCCGATGACATCCCCTCCGATTTTCCCCAAGGGGTAGTAGCGTTTTGAGCCCTTTTCTGCGCGAATGCCAACCCAGTCTTTTTCCATTGCCTTTAGGCGATAGTATTCCTCTTCGGTAAGGTCTTCCTTTAAAATGAAAGGGGTATGAGGAAATAGCGCCGCCTTGCCATGGATCGTATCTTCGACCTTTTGCGCCTCGAGCTGTAGTTCCCCAGCCAAAAACTCAGAGAGTTTTTGGATATAATTTAATCGCGCCTGAGAGCGGACTCGCTTCCCTTCTTCATTTGTTTCCCATTTAACAGAAGGAATTTGACGTATGTCCGCATAGCAGATGGCGGCATTATATTGAATTTTATTGAGGGCCATCGGGATGTTGTAGCGGTCGCGGATCGTTGCTCTTTCGACCTTTTCCACGACAGTCCGCCTTTTGGGCTTTCTGGCTTTTTCCAGCTGCTGATCGTGCTGAATGATGGATAGATACCAGACGCGGACAAGGATAAGCAACAGTCCTAAAATAATGATGTTAAGGACTCGGTTGGCCTTTTCAGGGATCAAATGGTTCATAAAAATTATTTTTTAACAGCGTGTAAATCCTACTGTAATCCAACGAAGCGTTAATTTTTACTATTTTATGTCTCTGACGTTGAATTTCTTTGAACCTATCCCAATAAAGATTTTCGTCGATTTTCGGGTTCTTTTGAGCCAATTTCTGATTCCTTTGCTGGGGATTATATTAACTGCGTA
>JAHFTO010000019.1:10011-46763 GCA_023269355.1 Chlamydiota bacterium
CAGCAAAGGAATCAGAAATTGGCTCAAAAGAACCCGAAAATCGACTGAAACTTTTTATCGGGATAGGTTCTTCCTTGGAAAAAAATTGACTATTTGTTAAAAAGGACGTCTGTTTGAAGAGACAGCAGTCTCTAAATGCGCCTGTAGTTCAATGGTAGAACCGTAGCCTTCCAAGCTACTTGTGTCAGTTCGATTCTGATCAGGCGCTTTCCTACAAACCCAGGGGTGTGAAAGGTTGGCAAATGCTGGCATTCGCGACATCTCTGATTATTTAAACCCAAGACCGAAATCTTCCGATAAAAGGGAGATGCCGACGTCAATAACATAAAGGGACAAGGCTTGGCTACTACTAAAGATACAGAAGTCACAATCAAGGAATTACTTGAAAGCGGTGCGCATTTTGGGCACCAAAGACACCGTTGGAATCCGAAAATGAAGCGTTTCATTTTCGAAGAGCGCAATGGTATTTATATCATCGACCTGGCTAAAACGATGCAGCAAATCCGCATCGCAGTTGGCGTTGTTAAAGAAATCGTTTCCAAACGCAAATCGATTCTTTTTGTGGGCACAAAAAAGCAGGCAAAAAGTGTTATTAAAGAGTGCGCTGAAGAGTGCGGCGAATTTTATATTTCTGAGCGCTGGCTCGGTGGAACTCTGACTAACCTTCAGACCATCCGTCAATCTGTGAAGACATTAGAGCGCATTGAGAAAAAAATCACTACTGGTGGCGAAGGCTTAACTAAAAAAGAACTCTCCGTTCTTAGCAAAGAACAAGTGAAGCTGGAGCGCAACCTCTCAGGTATCCGCGCGATGAGAAAACCTCCAGGTCTATTGATCGTCGTTGATCCAAGCCGTGAGCATATCGCTGTTGCTGAGGCGAGAAAATTGGGCATTCCTATTATGGCCCTGGTCGATACTAACTGCGACCCAGATCCTATTGACTACGTGATCGCATGCAACGACGACGCTCTAAAGAGCATTAAGCTGATCGTACAAGCATTGATGCAAGCGATCATCGACCGCAAGAACGACCTCAATGTGGGAATTGCCAAAGGCGATCAAAAAGAGATGCAAGAAGCTGGAGAGCCTGAATTCGAAGGTAAAGACGATGACGAGGAAGGCAAAGAATGAGCGGAAAAGTCACAGCTGAAATGGTAAAAGAGCTGCGCGACCGCACTGGCGTCAGCATGGGGAAATGTAAAGAAGCGCTCGACCAAGCAGGCGGAGATATGAATGCCGCCATTGACATTTTACGCAAATCGGGCATGGCTTCTGCAGTTAAGAAAGAAGGCCGTGAGACGAATGAAGGTCTTATTGGTGCAGCAGAAGGGGTCAATGCCGTTGCTCTTGTTGAAGTGAACGCAGAGACAGATTTCGTGACCCAGAATGAGAAGTTCAGGCAGTTCATGAAAGATGTTGCGCAGCAGGCTGCGGATACTCAGCCAGCAACCCTTGAAGCGCTCATGAACGCACCTTTTAGCAAAGATGCTTCTGTTACAGTCGATCAGCATCGCGCACTTGTTATGCAGAGCCTTGGAGAAAACATCCAAGTCAAACGCATGTCGATTCTTCCTAAGAGTGCAGATCTATCCGTTGGTCTTTATTCCCATATGGGCGGTAAGATCGTTGTTGCTACAATTCTCACAGGTGGATCTGGACAAGAAGCGATTGCTAGAGATATTGCGATGCATATCGCTGCTGAATCTCCTGAGTATTTGAAAGCAGAAGATGTTCCTATGGATATTCGCGCAAAAGAAGAAGAGATCGCACGCAGCCAAGTGCAAGGCAAACCTGCAAATATTGTCGAAAAAATCGTTGAAGGTAAGATCAAAGCATTCTGTGATGAAGTGTGCTTGATCTGCCAAAAGTTTGTTAAAGACAATACAATCACAGTGGCGCAATTCCTCGAAAAAGAGGGCAAACGCCTTGGCGTAAATCTTGATATCAAAGCCTTCCATCGCTGGAAAGTCGGAGGATAATCCGCGTGCAGTCCAAAGTTTCTAAACCAGCCTATAAGCGAATCCTTTTGAAGCTATCAGGGGAAGCGCTTATGGGTCAGCAGAAATTTGGAATGGAACACCAAGCTTGTAAACAGATCGCCCAATCGATCAAAGAGATTCATGAGCTTGGTCTTCAAATAGGCATTGTGGTCGGCGGCGGAAATATATTTCGCGGCAATCAGGCAGAAGCCTTTGGATTTGCCCGAACCCCTGCCGACCATATCGGCATGCTCGCCACAACGATCAATGGACTTGTGCTCCAACAGACCTTAGCAAGTCTTGGCGTCGACAGCCGTGTTATGAGCGCTCTCAATACAGATTCCATTGTAGAACCTTACCACTGGGGCCACGCAAATCACTCTTTGCATAAAGGGATGATCGTGATTTTTGTCGGCGGCACCGGCAACCCTTACTTCACCACCGATTCAGCAGCGGCTCTGCGCGCTAGTGAAATCCAAGCAGATATTTTGCTTAAAGCAACAAAGGTTGATGGGATTTTTAGCGACGATCCTAAAAAAAATCCCCATGCAACAAAATACGATCGACTGACCTATTCTGAAGTGCTCACGCAAAAGCTAAACGTTATGGATGCGACAGCGATTGCATTATGCCGCGAAAATGAAATTCCTATCTGTGTATTTAATTTATTCGAAAATGGAACAATGCTTAAAGCTGTTTGTGGGCAGCCCACGGGTACGCTCGTTACAGAATAAGCTTACATGTTAAAGACTCTCTTGGAGGTTAATTGTGACCACTTTTACAGATCAGACTAAAACAAAAATGCAAGGCGCCCTCGACCACTTCAAAACAGAATTGAAGAACTTGCGGACAAATCGCGCCAATCCCTCGATGCTTGACGGTGTTTTCGTTGAAGTGTACGGCGCGCAAATGCGCATCAAAGAGCTTGCGAATGTCACTGTTCCTGAACCTCGCCAACTTCTCATCAACCCCTTTGATCCTCAAACTGCTCGCGCCATTGCAAAAGGGATTGAAGTCGCCAACTTGAACTTGCAGCCTGTCGTAGAAGGGCAGTCGATCCGCATTAACGTCCCTCCTATGGATGAATCGATGCGCAAACAGATCGTCAAACAAGGTAAAGAAAAAGCAGAAGACGCAAAAATAGCCATTCGTGATATTAGAAGAAAAAATAACGAACTTGTCCGCAAGAATAAAGCTGATGGCTTGATCACGGAAGATGTGATGAAAAAAGAGGAAAAAGGGATCCAGGATCTCACTGATAAGTTCTGCAAAGAGATAGATGATCTCTTCGCAGCCCGAGAAAAAGAGATCATGACAGTTTGATCCCTCTTGCTAAAAAAGCAGGAATCGATCTATAATCATCGCTTCCTTTAGCAGAAAGGCCCCATCGTCTAGCCCGGTCTAGGACATCAGATTTTCATTCTGCGAACAGGGGTTCGAATCCCCTTGGGGTCACATTCGTAAGTGTTCAAAGGCACCTCCTCTGAACACTTACACTTTAAGAGACTTTAGCTCAGTCGGTAGAGCATCTCACTTTTAATGAGAGGGTCGATGGTTCGAGTCCATCAAGTCTCAACTTCCTATCTAGCAAGATTCCATTCACATTAGCTTTAATCGTACACTCAAAATAAAATTTGAGTGTAGGAAAGTGCTTGAAAACTAAGCTCAATGAGCAGTCGTTTCAAAAATCCAATTTGACAGAGTTTCTAAAACTACAGGTGCAATAGTTTCTTCAATGATTCCATACTCTAAAATAGATCCGGTTTCACATGTTTGAAAGAAATGGTTTAGTTTTGGAAATTCAATAATCCTATAATTTCGGTTCCCAGCCTCTTCAAGAATTTTGGCGATGACAGGAAGATTTTGTTTGGGTGAAACTTGTGAATCGAGCTGGCCACCCATCACCAAAACAGGAATCTTAAGATGCTTTAATGAGACTGTTGGATCGTAGGTCAAATAATAGCGGAACCATCTGGAGTTGCAACGCTTCATTTGGGCTTCCATGGCGTCAGCACTCGCTTGTTGCTCCTCTTTGGGTAGATTGGCCAATTGTTTTGTGATGATTTCTCCTATCAGTTTCTCTGCTTTTTCAAGATCAGATTCTTTTTTGATTACAGAGAGTACTTGGCTTTGAAAATCAAGTTGATGACTGATCTGTTCTTCCGCAATTTCCATACCGCGAGAAATGAGAGCTTCTTGTGCATAAAGAATTGCTTCACCTGTTACGCAGGGTGCTGCCATTAACACGATAAAAGCGACATCGTTTGATTTAATCGCTATCATTGGGGCAATCAGCCCCCCTTCACTATGACCAATCAAACCTATCTGCTTAGCATCCACTTCCTTCCGAGTTTTCAAATATTCGACACCGGAGAGTGCATCAGCAGCAAAATCTTCAGTAGTCGCAACGTCGTAATTTCCCGTGGATTGCCCAACCCCGCGCTTATCTACGCGCAGTACTGCAAAACCTTGTTTTGTAAGATGGTCAGCTAAAACCCAAAAAGGCTTGTGTCCAAATACGGTTTCATCGCGATCAATCCGGCCAGAGCCAGCGATGAGTAAGACAGCAGGAGAGGGTTTTTCTGACCTGGGAAGAGTTAAAGTACCGGCCAGGGTCGCATCTGCAGTTAAGCTGGAGTATCTAACTTCTTCAACATCGTAAGAAAGGGCGCTTTTGGGCTCCTGAGGACGTAAAGGCTCAGATACCTTTTCAAATAATTCATCCGCAGCAGCTATTAGACTGAATACAGTAAACAATTGCTTAATCATCCAAGTCCTCATTTTATTTTCGAATAGCTCTAGAAAGCTAGAAGATGTGACGGCAGATCATTGCAGATTGAAGATAATTTTCTCAATCTAGAAGGCGTAATTTTGGTCCAACAGGGAGCTCCTTGTACCCGCAAAGTTCCGATGCATGCATTAAAATCATGTTGCGGCCGTAAAGACGGCAAGCTAAGTGTTATCCATTTGAATTATTGACTAATGCAGCGGGAATATGATCCAATGATGCTGAAAAAAATGGGGTGATTTTTTATGCGAAGCTTTTACCATTACATCCTTTTGTTATTTTTTTTGTTCTCCATAGATGTTCGAGCAGAGCAAATCAACGTTGATGCTTATTTCAAACCTGAAAATAAACCAAAGATAGCAGATTGGTTACTTGAACAAATTGAGAAAGAATTTTCCTTCTTTCAACGAGGAGGAGCAATTTCTAAAAGCAAAATCTCTTCACTAGCAAATGACGAATGCTATTCCCATCTTCTACTGGTAAAATACAGCATTGAAAATAATGAAGTTTATGTAAGCCATAAAATTCCTCATCACTGGCTTATGATAAGAGTGGATTCGATTAAAGCGGCGTTGCAGGCCATATGTCGCATCTACCCACTCCCGGATATGGAGTTTATTGTTTCTATGCATGATGCAGTTGCAGAGCAGCTTGATGTTCCTCTGTTTGTCATGGCAAAACATAGAGAAAATA
Source organism: Chlamydiota bacterium (assembly GCA_023269355.1). GTDB lineage: Bacteria > Chlamydiota > Chlamydiia > Chlamydiales > Rhabdochlamydiaceae > CAJCIW01. The sequence continues at coordinate 15,472 of JAHFTO010000019.1, forward strand.
ATACACAAATACTCATTCCGGATTTTGAAGCCCTACGAGGAGCCTACCAGGTGCTGCAAGGTAAAGATATCACTAGAGATGTTCTCTATCTTTGGGAAGAGCGAAAAAACCAGATGATCTGGAGAGGCTCGACAGCGCAGCATTCTTTGGCAAGTCATCCTTTGTCGTTTGATTTGGATGACGATCATTGTATCTCTAGAGTGAGGCTATGTAGACTTTCCACGCAGTTTCCTGAAATGATCGATGCAAAATTTACGATTTATGCACAAGGAGCTGAATCTATCCCCTCTCTTGAGCAATTCCGAGGAGATTTTATCTCTTATGAAGATCAATTAAGATGCAAGTACCAGATGTTAATTGATGGCAATACATGCTCCTACTCCGCATCAGGTTGGAGGTGGTTCTCAGATTCTTTAATTTTTAAAGAAGATTCTGATCAAGTCCAATGGTATTACAATGGGCTCCAGCCTAACATCCATTATATTCCTGTACAAGAAGGCCTTGGCGATTTGACAGAAAAGTTACAATGGGCTGGTGAGCATGATGAGGAAGCGAAAGCGATTGCTAGAAATGCGCGCGAGTTTGCCTTGAACCATATCACACAAGAAATGAATTTCGCCTATTTATACTATACTCTCTCAGCCTATGACGAGCTGCTAAAAGATGAATAGTAAGTTTTTAAAATAATCTTCTCGAGCTTATTTTTCCTAAAATAAAACTTATTTTTTTTCAGTTGTTAGTTTCTGAAATTGATATTTAGTTTAAATAATATTTTTATATTTCATTTTATTTGTTGTGTTTGTAAAATATTATATCTTTAAAAGCGCTTTAAGAAATAACAATGGAGTTTTTATGAGTTCTGTTACTATTAGATATGAAAGTGCATATAACAGCATGCTGACTAATCCTTTCGAAGTTGGAGTTAGGCATTTTCAAGTCGCTTTTTGCGATGGTACACAAGACACTCTTCTTCGCTTAGCGAAAGAAAGAGTAATTTACCGTCCCTTTGAAGAGCACAAAAACACCTATGCGTCCCTTTCCTTATGCGATAGAGTTTGCCACTTTACGACTGGGTTATTGGATACTGTGGGCTATATGATTCCGGTGATTCCTCTTGTCACACAATTCTTTGACAGATTTAACAAACGTTGGTTTCCAAAAGGAGGTCCAACTTATCGGACTCATATCCAAGAAGGAGGAACTCAGGACCAATTTCATACTGGATATCGCCCTAACGGCTTAAATCTCTACTTACGTCGAAATCCCTTCGATGCCAACGCTAACTTAGATGCATTTTACAAAGATGCAACCTGGATGAAGAAACCTAATTAGTAAAAAACATCCGTTCAGATCCATGAGGGTGCAATATTGCACCCTTTTCTATTTAAATAACTTGTTGCTTCCGGCTATAAAAACCTTTACAGATTAGAAGCTATTAACAAATTTTCATTTCGTCGAGGTTTTTATGCGTTTTAGAAATTTAGCAGCGCTTAGTTTTTTTTGCTTGATATCCACAACAACGTTTGCGGATCACACAATTGTCATTCAGGAGGATTATTGGACGGGGACAAAATGCTTAGAAAATGGAGTCCCTTGGCAAGTTCCTCAATCGATCTATAAGGAATCTGAAAATTGCAGCAAAAGGGATGTCGCTTTAGAACTGGGAACAGGGGGATCTACAATTTTTCTAGCGCAGCGATGTGAATATGTGATTGCCATTGAAACAGACGAAGCATGGGCAGCAAGTGTCCAAAAACAATTAGATCAATTGAATATAACAAATGTGTCTTTGCATTATATTCCTCAGCAAGCGCATATCGAATCCTTTATCAAGGAACTAGACACTTCAGATGTGACGATTTTTTCTGTGGATACAGTGCATGGATATAATCGTTCTGCTTTTACGAATGTGTTTCTAGCAAAAGGGATCTCTCCTAACTTACGTATGATTGTCGCTGATAATTACGGGGATAGTATTTTGTTTCCTTACCATTATAACACAGTCATCATGGATAACAGCGACTGGGAGCTATTTACCTATGATGATCCTCATTGGTGCGGCAATGGCACGAGATTATACATTCGTAAGTAGATATACCCAAACAACTTGAAGAATTGGTTTTTTGGTAGCATCGGAATTCCTTCAAAATTTCCATTCTCACTCGCGCCTTGCCTTTCGGCAATGGTCGCTCATTCCAAATGAAAATTCTGAGGATCCTCCTGGCCAAATTCCTCAAGTTGTTTGGGTATAGGTTCAGAGCTGTTTAATTGTTAGTAGTACATCTCACGTTTTTTTAAAACGCTCCAGAAATTTCCCTTAATTTTAATTTCTAAGCCATGATCTCGAGAAAGGCGATCTAGTACTTTTTTCACATAATTTTCATTCGCCATGTTGCCACATAGCATTGTTCCAGGATGCATGCGCTTAAAGATGTCTAGAAGGTCCGGTTTTAAGCAATGACGAATGGGGTTGTCACGGCGGATCAGACTATTTCTGTAGTAAGTCAAATCGAGAAAAATGGGAAGATAAGGCGATGAAGCGATTTTTTCGTCAAATTCATAATCAGAGGTAAAGAGATGGATTTTATGTTTGTTTTTTAATAGAGAGGCGTCAGAGACATAATAGATCATTAAATGCCATGTTTCTCTCTCAAGATAGGGATCATAAAGAAAGATCCTAGCTTCAGTACCCAGGGCGTTGGCCAGTTGTAAAGGGCGCAAGGTTGCTAGAAAACCTCTATAGATGAAGTGGTTGACTCCGTGTTCTTTGAGCAATTCTGTTAAATCCTGTAGATCTCCTGCTTCAAATAAAGAAGCATCAAGATAGGAAGAAGATAGGTTGTTATTTTTTATACTTAATTGGCGATCCTTAATCATTTGCCGCCAATAGGCAAAATAAGCTTTCTCTCTAGATTTGTCTTTGAGCTCCTCGTACTTCGCGTGGAGAAACTCTTCTGTAATCTCTTCCCATTCATAGACGATTACGATGGGTAGCCCTTCATATTGTGCGTCTAGAAAAGTGTGTTCCACAATAGGGATGCTTCCAAAAACAAGGGCTTCCCAAGTTCTTACGGAGTCAGTTTCAAGCCCAAATGGAGAGATGGTGAACTTGCTAGAACCCATTTCTTCATAGAATTGTTCGCGAGGAAGCGGGATGAAATCGCGGGCAGTCTTTTGACCATCGTTTCGGGTAAAGCAGAAAGGAGCATTCTCAAAGAGTTTAACGATTTTGTCTCGATCGCCAAAAGGTCTTGGAAAATGATTCATGTATAGTAGGTGTTTTTTTTCAAAGGGTACTTTGCCCATAAGGTCTTTGAAGGGATTGTACGTTGGCTCGGTTATGAAAACCGTAATATCTTGACCCCAAGGAAGCTGCTGGAGCTTGGGATGGTAAGTGAATGGTATATTCCTACAAAACCATGCGGCACATTTTGGGTCATACAAAAGTTTATGAAGATTGCCTGGAAGTGGAACGCGATTATCCACATCACAAGAAATCAATATGTAGGGATGTTTGATTCGATCATGAACATATTGTTCAAACCAAGGCAACATCCAAATATTGACGTAAATCGTATCTCCTTGCTCTATCCAATCAGGATCAAATTCATATGTGCTTTGATCAATCACATAATCAGCCATACGCCTGAAATCCACATGGCTGATTAAAGGATCAAAACCCGGATGCTCACGCATTTTAACAGCACGCTTATATCTGTCTTGAGGAACTACGATAGGAATCGCAAAGCAGAGGTTTATTGAAATAGCCAGCATAGGGAAGATGAAAATCCATTTCATGGAATCTCCAGAAGCTAAAAATGAGAGCATGCCAAAAAATATCTTCCAGGTTAAGATCTAAATCATTAAAGTTCCAGATTTTATGCCATGTATGACGACGATAAGCTGGATTTGTATACAAAACACAGAGGCCTGGGCAAAGCCTTGGATTGAATAATGGGTCGAATCGGATGAAAAAAAGTAGCTTTTTAAAGTTTTTCCTGTTTTTTGCGCTGCATTTTCAGGTTTTTACATTGTTAGAGGCAGATTCCTTAGATGTTTCGCAGAGCTCGTCAAAATTATATGTCGATGTAATGAAGAAAATTCTCACAAATACAATTTACGAAGATCCAAGCTATCACGGTGCATTTGATCTGAATAAGAGGGAGCATGGAGAAGATCATCCCCTCACTGCATTCACTATGATTGGCATGAAAAGACTCGACAATATTGAATATTGTATGGATGAAATTAGGAGAAACAATATTCCCGGGGATTGTATTGAAACTGGCGTCTGGAGGGGAGGGGCTACGATTTTTATGAGAGCCATCCTAAAGGCTTATGGAGATACAACTCGCAAGGTGTGGGTAGCGGATTGTTTTGCTGGGGTGCCACCTCCTAACGTGACCAAATATCCTGCGGATCATATAAGCCCCCTACATACCGAATCCTACTATTATTTAGCTGTCCCTATAGAACAGGTGAAGCGTAATTTTGATAAATTTGGTTTGTTAGATAATCAGGTCGTTTTTTTGAAAGGGCTTTTCTCAGATACCTTGCCAACTGCTCCGATAAAGGAGTTATCTTTATTGCGTTTGGATGGGGATCTCTATGAGTCTACAATGGATGCTCTTGTTAATCTTTATCCAAAACTATCTGTGGGTGGGTTTATCATTATAGATGATTTTGGGGGTAATCCTAATTGCGTGCAAGCAGTTCATGATTATAGAAGACAGCATAATATTACTGACCCTATCCTTTGGATAGATAACCTCGGAGTATATTGGAAGAAGCAATATACCCATTCCACTTGAATCGTACCCGAGAAATCCGAATTTAACGCTCTCGAGTGGAAGGGGTATAGGCCTCAACCTTCTCTTCAGATGAAATTCGGTTGTTCTTTTATTAATCGCTAGAATTATTTTTCCTTGAGTTTTAAATAAAAGGAGCAGTGCATTCACACTGTCAAATGGGATGAAAATTTATTGTATTATATCTTGTCTGTTTTGGACTATTTTTTGCTATTCTCAGATGCATGATAAGGTTGAATTACATTCGACTGATAAAGCTAAAGTGGTGATCATTTGCACGGCAGCGCTTATTGAATCTAATTATCAAATGAGAAAGCAAGAATATGTTTTTTCTATTTCTTTACTAAAAGATTATGGTTATGAACCTTATGTGTTCGAAGCGTGTAAGAGCTCACCTCCTTCATTTTTTGAAAATTACACGAAAAATGTTTTTTATTCGAATGTCAATGATTATCGTTTGATTAATAAAGGGGTAAACGAAGCCAGATCTTTGATAGAGGGGTTCAAACATTATTCTTTCGATGATGAAACTATGATTATCAAATTGACAGGAAGGTATTGGTTGAATAGCCCTATCTTCATAAACGTCGTTGAAAGTCATCCTGAGGTTGATGCATTTGTAAGATTCAAAGAAGACTTTCCTATACCTAATGGCTATGTTTTTACGGGATGCTTTGCAATGAAGCATAAGCACTTTAAGGCAATGCTTGATCAGCTTGATTTTGTCCGAATGGAAGAAAAACTGATCGATATTGAAATTGAGGCCGCTCATTATATTCGTAAAATGGAAGAAAGGGGGTGCACAATCATGAAACTGGAAAACGTTGACATGACGGCAAACATAGGAAGTGCTTTCCCACCCATTTATTCTAAGTGGTAATCATAAAAAATGCTTTCCGGATTAAGAACCTATCCCGATAATAATTTTCGTCGATTTTAGGGATTGTTTTGGCCAATTTTTGATTCTTTTGCTGGGGGTTATATTAACTGCGTATATTACCCCCAGCAAAAGAATCAAAAATTGGCCAAAACAATCCCTAAAATCGACTGAAACTTTTTATCGGGATAGGTTCAAGGTCTGAAAAATTAAAATTCGATGTTTTGTTGAATTTCAAGCGACTATAGGTGAGGATTTATATGCGAGCGCTGTTTTTATTTTTTGGTTGTATCCTTTTCGTAAGAGAGGCTAAGTGTGAGCAATATCCACTTCGATTTGAAGGCATTTTTCAAGAATATGGAGAAAGAAGGTTAGATCTCATCGCTAAGTTTCTTCCGGAGAACCCCGTCATTTTTGAGGCAGGTGGCCATTATGGAACAGATACAACTAGATTTGCTGAAAAGTGGCCTGGCAGTAGGATTATATCGTTCGAGCCTAATCCCAATGCTTTTAACAAATTGTTAGAAAAAACTAAAGAGATGGAGAATGTCCATGTCTATAATCTTGCGGTCAATGATTATAATGGATCAGCCATTCTTAATGTTTGCTATGGGACAACAGGAGATAATCCTATTTTTGAAGGAGCGAGCTCCCTGTTGGAACCTAGTGTGTGTATGGAAGTGCATTATCAGGGTCCTAAGGTAGAAGTTCCTTGTGTTGTTTTGGAGGATTGGTGTCGATCGAACGGTATTGATCAAATCGATTTTATGTGGCTCGATTTAGAAGGCTTGGAACTTCAGGCCTTATCGAGTTCCCCAAAGCTTCTTGAACAAGCGAAAGTCATTTATACAGAGACAAATTTTTTTGAATTTAGAAAAGGCATGACACTCTTTCATGAACTCAAAAAATTTTTGGAAGATTCAGGCTTCCGATTGCTTTCTCATTGGTATCGTGAAGGGCTTTTGGGAGCTGCTATTTTTGTGAAAAGAGAGTTATTTGATCTTGGCTTTAGACTCAGTTCAAAAGAGATTCTTCCGTCTAGCCAGCCTCATGCAAATACGATTCATTATTGCACAACGCGCACATTAGAAGATGGGACTTTAAAGAGTTCCTTGCTGGAAATGCTGCAAGCGATTTTTGAGCTTGATTCCTTTGTAGAAACAGGCACTTATCTTGGGGATACTACTGTTAAGGCAGCTCATTTATTTCAGCAAATTCATACCATAGAACTATCTCGCATACTGCATGCCAAGGCCTATCGACGATTAAAAGAATGGAAGCATATTAATGTGCACTATGGGGATTCTAAGGATATTTTATATCGACTGATTTCACCGCTTAAAGATAAACGAGCGCTATTTTATCTGGATGGACATTACAGTGGACAAGGCACAGCTCTCGGCTCTTTAGCTTCTCCGCTATTGCAAGAACTTAAGGCAATTGCTCAAATGCACACGACTTATGCTATTATTTTGATCGACGATATTCGCTTGTGTCAGGAGACTTGCTTCCCAGAAAAGCTCCACTCTTTGCATTTGGGATTAGAGACCTACCCCCATTTAAAGGAGATCGTGAGAACCATTTTAGAAATTAATCCCAGCTACCGCATTTGCTTCTTAGGGGATGCATTACTAGCCTTTCCGGAAAGTTCCAACGTCAGTGTATCTCCTGTTGTGAGAGCTTGTGCTATGCATCGATTAGGTGATCTGTGTGCTGACCTAACTCCAGAAGATTGGGGCAATGCGGATCGTGTCATTGCCCAAGCATCAGGAATAGAAAAAGAAGAAATAGGTGTATATTATCAGACCTATGCTCCTTTTGAACTAGAATATGGATATCGCTGCTATGGAGCTTTTTGGTATGCTCTTATTAGAAAAGCAGATGGTTATGAGGATGAGGCTCAGGCTTTGCTCAAAAAAGTTGTAGCAAACAGCATGCCAAATTGGAGAGTATCCCAATAGGTTTCTTTCGTAACTGAGGGTTTGTCGATTTTCCAAAAGTTAATAAAGTTTTATCTCAGTGTATCAATATAAAACAAGAGTGGACGATGTAGAATGAGGGAAAGTTGTTGCAGTTCATCTTCTCCACATACACAGTTACCATACTCAGAATAGGCCTTGTAGTTTAATCGCCAAGCGATTACGGACAAGCTCAATTCTTCAGGCCAACAAGTCATAAAAGAAGAGACATTTTCTGCTTCTTTGAGCCAATCCTCCATGAGCTGTACAGACAGCGGGTTTTCCATGTTCAATCCAATCATACTCGATGAGATATGGGGAATTTGATCATAGAGGCTTAAAGGGATGTTTAGTGAAGCTGCGGCTCCTGGTAGGTGGGTGTTATGGTTAGAAGATAAGACCCCCACTTCAGTGAAAAAATATCCTTTTTCTTTAATAGATGAAAAAACCTCCTCCAGGTTAGTGAGAGGATGCATTGCTGTATCGAGCCATAAGACTTCTTTGTAGCCAAGGAGTTGAGCTTCTTTTAAAAATGCCACCTTAAATGCATAGGGAACATGGCAAAGCTTAAGTCCATGATTCGGTAAGTTGGGAAAACCTCCAATGCGAATGAGCACATCACCGCTGTAGCCGCATTTATTTAAATCTGAAAGGAGTCTACGCGCCTTATTCGGGTAAATGCCGTTATAGGAACCAAATATAAGGACACAGCGTTGTTTTGTTTTTTCTTTGATCTTGCAATGATGCGTTTCAAAAATGGGCATTTCATTATTGGGGCCTACGAGTTGAAATCTTCGTATGAGAGGCATTCTGTTATGATGCGCTATGGGTGCCAGATAATTTCTCTCGCCATCCTTAAGATATTTTTCGATGTTTTTGTACTCTTCTAATGAGGGATGGGTCACGTCGACGATAGAAGACCATAACTTTGCAAGCTCATCATCTTGATAAGCATATACCGCATTGCTAAGAAAAAGCAGGAAGCAAATGGCTGTTTTCACCTGATTACTCGTTGTTCTTGTTTAAATATTGTGGTTCGCAGTTATCTGTGGGAGCTCCAGCTCGATGTGAAACGATGTCTTTGTTGACGCTATATATTTTTAGATCAGGATTTAGCCAAATATCCATATCATAGGGTAAAAAAATGCCGTACGTTTTGAAGTATTGCAAAATTTTTTCCATTCCTGATCGTCTCACAATCATAGAATAGGACCCATAACGCATACCGATTCTGGATAAATCATTGCTAATGGGATAGAAGCGTTGCAGAAATGAAGATAGTGGTTCCACATTGAAATTCAGTCTTGCAGCTACTGCACGACAGGGGACATGATAGCCAGCGCTATCTTTAGTATCTGTATCCGTATATAGGATATCCCAGTCACCAACAAGGCTATCTAGTTTTTGGATGAGTTCAGGAATTTGTCCCGGGTTATCTATGACTTCCACATCATCTTCCATGATCCAAATCGTGTGATAACCCGAATCATAAGCATCTTGCAAAACGGAAAGATGGCTTAAGGCACATCCCATAGCTCCACGAGACATTCCAAGTGTAAAATAAGTTTCTCCGTCAGGTTTTATAATTTCATTACCCAGACATTCTTGGCCGTCAATTTCTCTATAAATCGATCCGAGGAACTTTTCTTGACCAAAGGGAGAAGTAAATTTTACTCCTATCTGATTGAGGACAGACGTCGGTAATTGCCACCCATTCACAGCTGAAAATCGATAAGGATAAATCCCATATAGAGAAAGCTCAAAAGAAGTGAGTGCAAATTTTTCCGGCCTTTCATCTAAATTGATCATATAAATGAAATCAATCCCGTCCATTGTGTGTTCAGAGGATTTGTGATCCACTTTGCGGAAGTGTTGTTCCATTCTATTTTCTGCAGCACTCGATGTGATACAAATATTAGAGGGAGTGAAATTGAGAGTTCTCATCGCCGCATTAAAGAGATGCGATTTGATAAAAATGGCTTGACCATTTTGATTTTCCCAGTACCAGTGTCCAAGAAGAGTAAACCCAGAGCTTTCTAAAAATGTTCTTAGGTTTTGATAATAGGCGCCTTCATCGAAGAAGTGAGTGGTTGTAAAAATGACGCTCGCTTGATTAACCCTGTTTGCCGCTTTATGAAGAATATCAAGTTCATTTCCATCGCTATCTATCCATAAGAGATCGCACCATAGGAAACGATGAGCATCTTCGAGATAATCTGTGTGGGAGTAAAAATGACCCTTTGGCCATCGAAATTGACATATTCTTTCAGCATCCGAATTTTGAGTATAAGCAATAGTGGTGGGATTATAAGGTAAAAAAAAAGTCAGGAAAAAGGTTTTCTTTTCACCATCATGACCTGGAAAAACAGCATCAACTTTATAATCTCCCGTGTTTGCGAACAGTTGAGAGCTAAAAACAACAAATGCAATGGCATGTTTTAAAGAAAGTTGTAGTTTTCTCTTTAGTGAAATCATTGTTGCCTACAGTAGAGATGATTTTTTAAATTTTTCTAAATAGAAAGCAGGTATCCGTTGAGCGCTCTTTTTCAAAAACGAATCGTTCTGGATCCATGAGGCATTGTAGAGCTTTACCAGTGGAAATCCAGTTGACATCATCAAACCAAAGATATCCTCCTTGCTTCAACTTAGGTACGTACATCTGAACATCTGCAAACGCAGCGGCTTCCGAATGATTGCCATCGATATGAAGGATGTCAATGGATCCATCTGTGAAATGTGCGAGCGCTTGTTGGGAGCTCAAGCGCATGACATTGCAAAAAGATGTAAGTTGATATGTATTGAGCATTGCAAGGAAGTCAAGGTAGATTGTTTCTAAGTCCACTGATCCCCACCATTCGAAATCGGGATCTTCTAAAGTGTAACCTTCAAGACAATCCTGGGTAGACCAAGAGTCAATTGCAAAGACGACGCCCTTTTTAAAATATTTTAAGGCAGCAGCAGTGGGATAAATGGAAGAACCCCCGAATACGCCGATTTCGACACAAATTTCAGGTTCTGTAGCATGGATGAGTTCCATCATTTTTTCTGCTTTTTCCAAAGTGCACCACCCTGGAATTCTCTTTTGAAACACAAGGGCTTTGTGTTTATAAGAATTCCAATCAGGTTGTGTTGCACAAAGAGAGAAAGTTGCTATCGCGAGGGCTATTAATAATCCGATTTTCATGGGCATTATGTATTTTTTTGTTCTAGGAGAGAGTTGAAAAATTAAGCTTCTGTCGATTTTCGGGGGTTACATCAATATAGTCCCGAAAATCGACGCAGCGTTAATTCTTAAACACCCTCTTAGAACTATTAGTTTATTTCAGATGCAATACGCTTTAAAATTGTAAATCCGTGATTGTTGCAGTCTCTTCGATAAAGCATCCATTCTGGATGGCGCTGCAAGAAATCTTGCACAGCTGGCCATAGACCGCGTCTAGTGCGATCATATTCATCAGGATATTCAGAATAGTCCCCGTGATATTCCGTATCATCGGCTTCGCCCCATGGCTCGCTTGTATCATGCATCGCGATGTATTTGCTCACTTGAGAAGAAAATGTTTCGAGCTCGTAGGTGAGATGGCAATAAGTATGCAAAGAATCGATGAAAAGCATCTCTGTGGGATCGATCATGATCGTTCTATCATCGGCCTGCCCAAATTGAAAGGAGATACCATTTGCTTCTGCTAAATTGTTAGCAAGATTAAGCCTATCCAGAGGAGGTATCGCGATATCTATGCCAAGGTAGGAGCGATTGGAAAAGGGGCTTTCTGCTAATCCTTGAAGGATACCCCAAGTGGACACCATGCTTCGCAACCCAATTTCTACTACGGAAGAACATTGCTTAGCCAGATCTCGCAGCGTAGGGATATGCTGGTTGATGTCGGAAGGATCAGTGAATGCAAAGGTATACTGTTGCCTTAATTGCGATTGTGCAGAGGGATCTGCACTGCATAAAGTAGGAAAGGTTGTAAAGGAAAGAAAAAGCAAGCAGGAAAACAAGAACCCTAGGCTTGGATTTTTCATAAATTCTCCTGAGGTTAAAATTTAATGAAAGACAAGAGAGTAACGCCAAGATTTTTTTTCGTCCAAGAATAATTAATCAACAGCAAAAACCTATTTCATTAAAAAGTTTCCGCGATGTTATTGAACCTTGCCCCAACTTTTGGATCAACTTGGGTAGATGGATGTTATGAACCTATCCCGAAAATCGGCTGAAACTTTTTATCGGGATAGGTTTAACAACAAAAAATGTATTGAATATTAAATTGCTTCGCAATAATATCGCCGAATCGCTGTTGTTTGTTTTCGTTTAAATTTGCATTCGGTGAATCTATGTTGCGTGTTTTTTTGATTTATTTAATCCTCCTGACTTCTACTGTCTGCGCAGGTGGTTTTTTTAAGACTCTATTTAGCGGAGGTTCTGCAACAAGTGTTTTTATGCAGGCGCCTAAGGATTTTTCTCATGCAGTTGAGGTCGCTGGTTGTTACTGTGAGCATGAAGGGAAAATTTTGCTTTTACTTCGCCACCCGCAAAAACCGCAGGGCAACACATGGTGTGTGCCTGGAGGTAAATTGGACAAGGGTGAAACTCCTCTTCAAGCGGTAGTGAGGGAAGTAAAGGAGGAAACAGGAATCCATCTGCCGTCTGAATCATTGATCTATTGCAAAAAAGTGTATGTGCGTTTCCCAAAGAGGGATATTGTTTTGCATCTTTTTAAATCTGAGCTCAAAAAGCTTCCTGAAGGATTTAAGCTTGCATTGGATGAGCATACGGCTTTTCGTTGGGTGACGGTAGAACAGGCTTTGAAAATGCCTTTGATTCCAGGAGGCGAAGATTGTTTACGGCTTATCGCAGATATACCCGACTTTTGAGTCTAGTTAAAATTTCTTTCTGACTTCAATGATCGATCCCGTTGTGGACTTTGCTTTAAGAAGAGCAACGATTTCTTTGGCGACTTCATCGGGATGCAGCAGAGTAGATGGATCCTCATCGGGAAAATTATGTGTGCGCATAGGAGTATGAGTGCGCTGGGGAACTAGAACATTGACTAGAAGGTCTTCTCTTTCTTCGGCAAGCCCTTGTGAAAAGTTGACGAGGGCTGCTTTTACGCTGCTGTAGATCGCCATGTTTTTTCTTCCTCGGGAGTAGCTTGAGGAAGCAATGTTGATGATATGCGCCCCTTTTTTCAGATACGCGCATTTGCAGCTATAAATGACTCCAGTTAGATTGGTAGAGATGAGAGAATTGATATCATCGTGTGTTAGCTGATCGAGTTGTTTGTTCTTTAAAAGCCCAATGCTATTGATGAGGCCATCCAGAGGTCCGACATCTTGATGGATTTGATCAAAGATCACACGCGTATTTTCATAGGAAGTTAAATCGACAGGATAGTACTGAGCAGAACGCGATAAGACGATGGGAATGGCGCCTTCTGCTTCTAAAAGAGAGCACAGAGCTCTTCCGATTCCGCCTGTTCCCCCTGTGACAGCAATGCGTTTTCCTTGTAATGAATGATGGGCATCCAGTGTAGAAGAGGGAATGTTTTTCAAGCGGAGGATCTGTTCTGCTAAAAAAAGATCGAGTTCCGAGGTAATTTTGATATTTTCTTCACTTCCCATCACAACATGTACGCAGCAGCCTAGGCGCATGATGAGCGCACAGTCATCGGAATGGTTGTAGCTGCCGAAGCGTTTGGCCTGCATGTGTGCATCAAGAATGAGAGAATAATCGAAGCTTTGGGGTGTTTGGCCTCGCAGATATTCAGCTCTACAAGGAATGTCGGCGATTTGCAGGGTATTCGGTGCATAAACAAGGGTGTCAGCAGAAGGAATGCATGTGTCTACTGCTCGGTGTTTGATGGCGCCTGAGATATTTTCTTCTAGAATTTCTTTGGAGACAAAGGGGCGGACAGCATCGTGGATGACGACAATCCTTGTACTTTTGCCGCATGCGTGCAGCCCGCTTAGAGAGGATTCCTGGCGCGTGTTACCACCGGCGATAATCCTTACAGGAGCTTCGGAATAATGGGCGAGATCTTCTTTGACCTGCTCTATCCATGAAGTCGGACAAACAAGAATGATCTCTTCAAATAAATGAGAGTTAAGAAAAGTCTCCAGGGTATAGAGATAAACCTTCTTCCCAGCTAAGCGGTGGAATTGTTTGGGAGTTGCGCTGCCAAAGCGTTCGCCCGTTCCTGCCATGAGGAGGATGGCTTTGATATTTGATTTAATCGTCATTAAACTTTCTTGTAGCGGGGGGCTTTCCTTCCCTACAAGGATAAGAATGGCCATTTCTTTCCTTCTTTACAAGGATAGCCTCGTAAAATGGTTGTAAGTTGTTGATGGCAAGTTGGTTATTTTTTTATGGCTGTCGGGTGATTACGAAGAAGCCTCGATCTTCAGAACGATGCCCTGCATGTTTTTATGCAGATATTCCGCTCTTTTGCGGGCGATTTCCTGGGGGTCTCCTAGTTGAAGCTCTCCCAGGGTATGCAGGAGGTGGGCCCTGCGGCATTGAAAGAAAAGAGTATTGAGTTTGGAGTCGGAAATGCCAGTGATCCAGTCGAGACTGAGTCCAAGCTTTATAAGGCTGAGTGCATCGAGCGCTTCCCTGATCTGCAACTGATAGGAGTGGAGCAAAAGGCCAAAGGCTCTGCACACTAGGTCTTTGATGGAAAGCGCCTCTTCTGTTTGCAGATGGGATCGGAGTGATTTTTCTATCGCCATGAGTCTCATGGCCATCGAATGCACGCTATGAATGATGCTCTCCTCATTGATCCCTAGGGTGAAGGTATTGCTGATGACGATGAGATCGCCGATCGTCTCATCAGGGTTTCCGCTCATGGAGGTTACTGCAATCCCTTCTTCTTTTGTTTTAAGCAAGGTCTCTTGCAACTGACCCATGTGAATGAGGGCAGGGACATGTAAATACACCTGTACTTTTAGACCTGTGCCGCAAAGATAAGGCTCAGCTGTTAAGTAGCCGAATTTGGGCGTAAATGCAAAATCGACTGCAGCTGCCAGCTGGGTTTCTACTTGGCTGAGAGCATTCCATGCTTTTTCCCAGCTGCCTTGACAGTCTGTCAATTGGAGCTGTAGATGGTTTTGAATATTGAGTTCAGCGAGAAAATGGCCGCTATCATCTACGATGAACCCTTGACCTTCCAGAGTATTTTGCAGGGTTTCGAGACATAAGAAATGTTCATATAAAAATTCTTTGTCCAAAGCGCTGAGCTCAGATGCCTTAAGAAGAATAGGATTTTGCAAGAATGAGGAAGAGAGCAATGGATCTTTTAAGGAGGAGAGGACCTGCTCAGAACTTCTTCCATCGATTTTTGGGGGAAAATTAAATTTGGCCAAATTGCGACGGAGTACAAATGACGTAGCAAGCCAAATGGGATTGATTTCTTGTTCCCAGGGAGTATGATCAATCAAGGCTTGAGGCAGTTTATTATTTTCCTTCATCCGCCCCTTTTTCTGTCAGATTCTTGATCTGGTCGCGAATCCATGCTGCTTGCTCATAATTTTCTTTTTTTAAGGCTTCATTGAGAGCTTCGTTGAGTGCTGTTAATCGACTTGAAGAAGGGATAGTGAGTGGTTTGTTTGGCGTTTTGCCCAAATGCAGAGGTTGAGTTTTTTTAGTGGGAAGTTCTCTTTTGATCCTTGAAGGGATTTTATCCCCAGTCATTAATTCTGCGATCAGCAGATCGGAAAAGACGGAATAACACTCGCTACAGCCCAGGGGATTGCCCATTTTAACCGACTCAAGCGATGTTCGACAGTTTCCACAGTAGAGAGAGCCTTCTTTTTCAGCGACATTCTTTTGAGCTTCAGGAACCAGGGCATGGCCGTGTATCCTTTGCTGAAATACAGGACATTCAGCGCACATCTCCGTACAAACGATGGAACGATCGACGATTTCCTTGTAAACTACCTTGATCTGCTTTTTACAGTGACTGCATTCTACAGGTCTATCAGCCATACTAAGTCTCCTCTCTCATTCTGGGGTAGTCCTCAACATGTAATGCTGAACCCTGCTTGCGGAAGGCATCAATCTGCTTGGTCTCATTCCTCGTCCATAGCCTAGCGGCTATGGACTTGTCGTTCGACCCAGCATCTTGATCCCTTGCGCTTCGCAAGCTTCAAGCATTACATGTTTCGGACTACCCATTCCGGATTCTATGGAAACAATTTTGTTTTCTCAATAAATTTCTTTACGTTTTGAAGTGTGGACAAAAAAAAGAAGAGGGGTCTATAGTCAAAATTATTTTAACTTATACCAAGAGGAATTGACTTATGAAAAAGTTCTCATGTTATTTAAGCGCTTGTCTAATTTTGAATGGCGCTCTGCTCATTGCAGCTCCTGCAATGGCTCCAAGCACTCCCAATGCAGCTCCAATGACAATGCAAACTCCAGATTGCAGCCAATTAACACCTGATGAGCAGAATTTTGCAAACCAGATGATGGACATGAACAATCGGAGCATGTTCTGTTCACAGTTTACGTCCCAGCAAAGGGCGCAGGCGATGCAAATGATGGGCCAGCCGGATAGCAGTGGCAATCCAATGAATGCTGACCAAGCATGCATGAGCGTAAAACAAGGCATGGCGCCAATGGCTCCTGCTGCACCACAAAAGTCTCAATCAACTCCTGGCGGATGTCCAGTACAATAGAGGAAAAAACAATGAAAAAATATACATGGCTTGCATTTTTGCCCATGGCTGTGGTTTTAGCTCCAGCTGTATTTGCCGAAGAGGTCGAAGATCCTGCGATTTCAGAAGAGCAAGTAGAGACAAAGGGGATTGCAACACTGACAGCGGATGAGATGGCATTTGCGGCGAAATTGAATGACCAAAACCGAAGATCATTTTCCAATAAGTGCTCAGCAGAGCAAAGAACAGCGATCATGGTGGCATTTTCTCATGGCACGGAAGCTAATGAAGCTGTCCAAAGAATGCTTGATCTTCAGGAAATGAGGGAAGCAAATTTCATCGCTGAAGCAGAAGACGAAGAGGAGTAATTACATTTGCAGAGCGGGATAGGAAAATAGCAGAAAATGGGTCAGATTGAGCCCGAAGTGGCATAAAATGCTGGCCTCGATCGACTGGGTCACCTGGTAAATCGTTCCATAGATCACGCTCGCAATAAAAACAAGGCCGAGAAAGGGCAGGTTGGCCACCCAAATGAGGTGGATCAAAGTGAATAGGATTGAAGTCACTAAAATACTGCCCAATCCCGCTAGGGATGTCTTTCCAAACCACTGGTAGATTTCGCGCTGGAAAAAGCCGCGGAAAAATGCCTCCTCGGGGATGGATACAAAGATCAGATTGTTCACAGTCCATGCAAAAAAGATCACGGGGATTTTTGGATCCCATTGCACTTTTCCCGAGTAGAGGGAGACCCCCATCAAAATAAGAATACCCGCCAAGCTCATCGGAAGGCCTACTTTCAACATCTGAAGCCACCTAGCTTTCGTCGAGATCAAAGGAAGAGCAAATGCCAAGACGAAGATTCCCATAAACGGTTTGTCGAAGTTGAGCCAAAGGTCGAAGGGGTAAGCACCTGGAGTAACCTGCATCCCCTTTATAAGTTCCCAATTGTGAAACCCCGGTAAAAAGTGAAAGGCGAGTGCGGCAGAGATGATGACCGCTGTGCAAAAAAGAAGATAGCGTGTGCCTCTGGAGATTTCTTTGGCGAGGAAGTAGTGACAAAACAATAGGATGAGTATAGGTACTAAAGTGATCCAGTCTGCGATGTTAGCCAAAAGGGCAAGAAGATACGCAATGAATAAGAAAGAGCCCCAAAGCCAGGGAGTTTTACGGATCCACAAACTGATAAAGCTCATGGCAAACGCAAAAAAACAGAGCGCAGATAAGGGGTTATTCCAGAATAGGCAATGGGTAAATGTACTTTCAGTCATAGGGATCTCCTCAAAAGGAACTTGTATATTAGAAGGAATAAGAATTTTAGAAAACTACCGTGTGGCTTTTTCCTTTGCAGTGATGCGCCAAAGGCATCCTAGCAGCAGGAGCATGATGATGGCAATTAGCGTAAACGTTACTGGCATTCTGAGGATGCCTTCCGAAGGCAGAGCTTCATTGATGAATAAGGTGACAACAGCTGAACTTATCGTTACAAAAGCTATGACAGCTGAGGCATAAGATTTGTTTTGGGCATGGCTGAGACTTATAGAAGATGCGTTGGCATACATCAAAGCTTCTCCAATGTAGATCAACGGCATGGGAAGGAATAGGGTCCATGGGTTTACAAAATCCAGCCAAAATAGGATCAGCATGAGGGTTGTAAAAAAGAGGGTGACGATACTTCCATTAAGAATGTCGATGAGAGGTCTTTTATATCTTGATAGAAAGTTGGCGAGAAAAGAGCCAAGGATAAGGCCGAGCGGGGGAATAAAATTCATCAAACCGTATTGGTCTGGAGAAAGTCCAATTCTTTCAATTCCAATAAAGGGAGCTTCTGCTGCGAACAGATAAATAATCGCCGCGCCGCAACCTGTCATTAGACTGCATAGAATGATTTTTTTGTTTCTAAATTTCCTCAGGTAAGTACTTGCAATGACCTTCATGTTTAGGGCATGTCTGTCCTTTTTTGGACATGTTTCTGGAAGGTAAAATGTGAGAAGAAGCAAAAAGAGGCTGTATCCGATGAGAAAATAAAAACAACTCATCCAGCCAAGGTAAGTGGTTAAAAAGCCCCCTACTGCGATAGCTAAAGAAGGAGCGATTGCAAAAGATAGCATTAGATAGGTAATGACCTTTGTCGCTTTTTCATGCTGGTAACTATCTCCAACGATCGTAAAAGCAATTTGGACTCCTACACTGCCTCCTAGAGCCATCAGCAGCCTGCCAATGAGAAAAAGAGGAAAGGAATCAGATGCTTTCACAAAGAGAATCAGTAAACCTCCTAAAATAGCAATGCAGATTCCCAAGTAGGCAGCGACTTTTCTGCCAAAGCGATCAGCGAGGGGGCCATAGGGGAGAGTGCCGAGAGCATACCCTATTAAAAAGAGTGTTACAGTCAGCTGAGCTGCGTTTTGGCTTAAAGCCAATTCATGTGCAATTTGCGGCAGCGCTGGAGTATAGAGCACTGCGGATACAGATCCAAAAGAGACCAGCAAAAGCAAGATGAAAATCGAGGGTGCTTTTTGCATGTTTTTTATTTTAGTTTCTCATCGAAAAACAGAATGGAATTTTTGGCGACTTCTTCCTGAACTTTTTTGCGATCGATCGAGGTGGGGTCCTCGCAGTATTTCGGCTCTAAGAAGCGCTTGCCGATCGCATTGGCTCTTGTGAGAAAGACGTAGTGGGTTGCCTCTCCTGGCAGAATTTTGAGAGTTGCTCGCGTGATCTTCGAAGCGAAAATCTTAGCATTTTTTTCAGTGTTCACCACTTGGTCTTTTTCCGGTGCGACGATATAGACAGGGATGTCGATCTTTTCCAAGCTGTTTTCAGCAAACATCCAGCCAAGCGCTGGAGCCATGACCATGACAGCGGAGATCCGTTTGTCGCGGAAAGAGCCGCAGGCGTCTTGAAAATTGATCGTATCCAGAAGCTCAGGGGAAGCAATTCCAGCAAGGTCAGGTGCAGCATTGGCCTTTACCCCTTCGCTATTTAAGGGGAGAGCTTCTGCGCCTGCAATCCAAATCCCTGTTGATCCTCCTAAGGAGTAGCCGACGAAACCAATTTTCTGAAGATCGATCCTGTCTTTAAAGGTAGAAGAGCTTAGCAGCTGATCGAGTGCAAAGGAGATATCTTTGGGTCTTTCCCAAGGCTTGGCACAGGCTTCAGGAATCTTGTTGTTCCATGTGTTGCCGAAATGGTCTACAGCCGCGACGATATAACCATTGGCGACAAAGACCTCGGCGAGCCATGAAATGTTATATCTGTCGCCGCCGCTACCATGGGACATCATGATCAAAGGATAGAGAGTCTGTTTATTGCTTAAGGGAGCATCTCTGGCTTCATCGCAGCGGAGCCAAAACCCTGGCGGAGCTTTTGCGGGACTTGTGGAGTCGACGGGATACCAGACTTCGGTGATTACGGGGCGGTTGCGGGCATCGTCGTGATAATGGAGGGTGGTGATGCCTGTTTTTTTAGGTTGCAACGCTATGGTTTTGAAATACTTGCCTAGATTAAGTCCGCCGCTGAAGGGGATGATTAAAATAGCAAGAGGCGCTGCAAAATAGAAGATCCATTTAACACGATTCATTTTCATAATGAATAACCGGAATGATTGATGCTTTTCTTTAATTAAATTAGTAACACAGCTTTCATTTATTTAAAAAGATCTTTTTCAAAAAATCCACATTGATGTGCAGAAAAGATTATCATAAATTTACTTGTGCTGATTTAGGGTGATCATTATGCTGCGAATTGGTGTGTCAAAAATAAACTAAGGCTTGTCTCCTGCGGGGGATGGGCTTGTTTTAAAGCATAAAAGAGGGCATGGGCCATGCCTTCTCTACAAACTTTAGGTGTGTTTTGGCGAAGGTTATATCTCTATTCTGTCTCCTGCTTGTCTTCCTATCAGAAACAGGTTATTCAGAGGATGTCGTAAATCCAACCTCAGCTCGCAAAACGATCCTCGTCCTCTCCAGCACAGGCGGCGGCGGCCACATCGCAGCATCGAACACATTGGAAAAGCTAGTCGGAGAGGAATACGATTTGAAAGTCGTTTATCCGATCAATCAGCTCAGAATTTGGGGGGTTCCCTCGTGCGAACAGGTCTATAATTTGATGCTTAGAAATGGATGGGTCCGTTCGATGAATTTCATCGTGAGGCATGTGTGTCCTGCGCTTTTTCGTTCGCGCCTTGGCAAAATTGAACAAATCGTCTCCTCTTATATCGACACATGTCAACCTGACCTTGTCGTATCTTTGATCCCTTTTATCAATTTTCCTGCCTCTGAAGCTGCTAGAAAACAGGAAATTCCTTTTCTCATCATCACCACGGACAACGACTTGCGCAATTGGGCTTTTGAAATGGAGCGGATCAAACATTCTCAGATCAAAGTGACAATTGGGGCTGAGATGCCGATGACCAAGGATCTGCTTTTACAGAAAAAAATCCCTGAAAGTGCCATTGAAACAATCGGCCTCCCTTTAAGGCCTGATTTTATCGGGGAAAAAGACACACAAAAAATCCGCAAAGAGTTTCATCTTCCTACCAATAAAGAGATCATTTTGATCATGATGGGAGGCGCTGGAGGCGATGTGGCTTACGAATACGCCAAAAAAATAGGCAGTATGAACCTTGGAGCACATTTAGTTGTCATCGCAGGACGGAATCAGAAGCTAAAAAAAGATCTCGAGCAATTAAAGCTGCATCCTTCCAATACTTTAAGTGCCTTTGGCTTTACAAACCGTGTGGCAGATTTGATGGCAGTTTCCGATCTAGTGATCACAAAACCGGGGCCTGGGACCATTAATGAGGCGATTGCCATGAAGTTGCCGATGTTGATCGATAATACGGGGTCTTCTCTGTTTTGGGAGCGCTCGAATGTGGATATCGTCCTCAAATACGGCATCGGTCAGAGGGTGAAGAAGTTCGATCAAGTCAAAGAGCTTATTTTTTCTTATCTCAAAGACTCTGCCTGTAAGGAAATGGCGGAGCGGTCCTTTGTAAATGTCCCCAGCAATCAATTCCATACGCGCATCCCAGAGCTCATTCATGAAATGATCTCCCTTCGCGAAAAGAATATGGCTGCACGCGCTCGCACAGAAAGCTTGGAAACTCAGATTGTTCCTGCTGTTGCAGTGGTTGAGTGATTAACGAATGGGTTTTAAGACAAAGACGGGTTGGTGAGTTTGACTCCATTCGATAGTTTCCAGGTTTTCTGAAGTAAATCCATAGTAACCAACGATACGCCAGCCTTTCAATAGGGCTTTTAATCGCAATTTCCCATAAACGCGGTGGAAATTCCATATTAAGTAATCTTTCCCTACAGGAACGGATAGAAATAAAAGCCCCTCTTCTTTAAGCATTTTTTTTGCTATGTCCATCGCGACTAGATCGGCATTAGGATCTAGAGGATCTCCATAGCGCCCAAGTCCTTCATGTTCAATTCGAGAAATAGAAAGAACAGCATCGAATGTTTTTGGATTTTTCTCGAATTCGCTTAAGCTCATCACTTTAACCCTTGCATCCGTACAGGAAATGTTCTTGCGGTCGACTGTGGTTGGAGTAGCTCCGTAGGCTAGCAAAACGCTCTCATACCAGGGATCCATAGAACCTAAGACGGCAACATTTTTCCCTTTAATAAGGTTAAGATGTTTATCTAAGGCTTGATATAGATATTGGTCTGTTACCCCATAATAGTGCATTTGTTTGGCTTGTACCATTTCGACGTAGGCGTCAATTTGTTCTTGAGAATAGACGAGATTGTCAAGCAGAGAATCATCCCTATATGCATAGATCACAGGAATAGTTTGCTGGAGGGTATAGTCATTATAAAGTTCGGACGGGATCCTGTCGGGTGCTTGTGAATAGGATACTTGAGCAAAAAAGAGCAGAGGAAGCAAGAAATAAAAGGGAAGATTCATGAGTTCTCTTTTTAAGGGGTTGCAACTAAAACATCATTAGGAATAAATCCATTCTCGAAATGGATTTTGTAGTGAGGATTGATTTCCAGCAACTTTTTGATGATGTCATCGAGTTCTAAAAAATCAAAGTCTATAGTCCCGAGTAGGCGAATGTCATCAATTAAAATCGTATGGGTCTTAATGGGATGTTGTCGTATCGCTTCTAGCTCTTCGAGGATGGGGCTGTTGAGATCCCCTCTAGCTGTACCCCAGGAATAGTGACCGTCCAGCCAAAATGTTGCTGGAGAGGAGATTTGGGTTAAAAGTTGAGGAAGTACGTTTGTTGAATCTCCGAGAAGTAAGGTTACACGGTTGTTGTTGGCAAATCGCTTGTGGCAGTGTTCGACATACCGAGGAGCCACTTCGATTGAAAAGATTTGAGGAAAACCGGCATCTAATGCTTTTTGAATGCCATCCCCGTGATAAGATCCCGTTTCAATGAAGTAGATATTAGGGTATTTAGCAAAGATAGCAGATGTTGTTTCTGCTCGGATGGGATGCGAAAAACAAGTGAGAAAACCGCTCACGAAGAAGGGTAATAGCTTATTCCAGATAGTCATATGAAGCCCGGGTTGGATGCATTTTCAGTTTACAATCCAGGAAGTGTATAGCATTAATTTTTTTTTGAGGCTACAAACATTTGGAAAATTGATCTCTTACACCGGAGACTGAAGTCCAGTTATCGTCTATTTCTTAGGAACAACCTTATATCCGCAACCTTTGATGATGCGGGGATAGCCGAAATATTCGATGATAGGCCATTTTCGGCAAACTGTCGGCCTCAAAAAGTACTGACCGCACGAGCCGTCTTTTTTAAAATACCTGCAGCCCATCACATAGATCCTCTTGCCATCGCTTTCGTACACTTCAGGTTTCCTTCTATAAAAGCCTAGCACTTGCGTATTCCAAAAGTAAAAAAGCTTGCCGAGCAGACCTTTTGCTTCGGGGACAAGAATATAATGGCAGCAGTTGCCCCTTTTTAGACACGCCCCTTCTTTTTTAAATGGAGGGCGGATGAGAAGCCGTGCGAATCTTTGCGCAGCCAGGTCGATGCAAATAAAGGGAAGCAAGATAAGACGCACAGGCCAACGGATAAATCCGGGAAGCCATTGTTTCGGAATCCCCCCTTCAGGCAGAGGAGGAGGCCCCTCGGCCTCTTCGGCCAAAGCAAGGATTTCATCCAGTCCATCGTTGACAGGCTCAGGATCTGAATAAATTTTTAGCATATTGGTGGGCCTATGTCCTTTAATTCCAATAGAGTCTACCAGTGCGTTTTCAATTGTTCAAAGCAAAATCATTCCCTGTTACAATAGGCCTCATTCCTGGTTTTCTAGAGGTCATATGAAAAATTTTATATATTCTATTTTCTTGCTCCTTACCCTTTCCACTTCCCCTCTCCGAGCGGAAGTCATCGAGAAAGAGCACCCTGTCGTCATTCTCGGCGGCGGAGTAGCCGCTTTGACCTCAGCGGTTTACCTCTCCAGAGCTGGAATCACACCCGTTGTCATCACAGGACCTCTTGTCGGCGGGACCATCACCCAATCCCATAATGTGCAGAATTGGCCGGGAGAGGTTTCGATCTCAGGACTTGAGCTTGGAGACAAGGTCAGAAAACAGGCAGAATTAAATGGCGCCCTGCTACAATCGGAGATGGTTGTTTCTGTAGACTTTTCCAAGCGCCCCTACATCGTCACTACAAAATCCATCATCGGCTCAGAAGAACGCTTGACCCAATATAAGACGCAAGCGGTGATCGTCGCCATGGGAGCCAATCCCAACCTCTTAGGCATTCCCGGAGAAAATGATTACTTTTCACGTGGAGTCTATAGCTGCGCTGTATGCGATGGATGGCTTTACAAAGATAAAACCGTAGCTATTGTTGGCGGCGGCGATAGCGCGCTCATAGAAGCAGAATACCTGTCTAATATCGCCTCAAAAGTCCATATTCTACTACGCAGAGATCAGTTTCGCACGGTGGAAAATCAGCGGCTAAAAGCGATCCTCTCCAACCCCAAAATCCAGGTGCATTACAATACCATTGTCCAGGAGATTAAAGGGGACAAAGAGAAAGTAACTCATCTCATCGTTCAAGATACTCAAACAAAGCGTCCATCCGAACTTCCCGCCGACGCTCTTTTTCTTGCCATCGGGGCCAAGCCCAATACAGAGCTGTTTCAGAGCCAAATCGAATTAGATCCCGCAGGATATATCGTTCTCAAAAAAAATCAGCAGACCTCTCTTGAAGGAGTCTATGCCATCGGCGATGTAGCCGATCCTGAATTCAAACAAGCTGTCTCTGCAGCCGGCGATGCCGCTAAAGCCGCTATTCAAGCTCAAAAGTACCTCGCCGCTCATAGTGCTACTTCACAAAAAGCAGCGCCTGCAGCAGCAAAAGAGACAGAAGTGAGAAAGGTCGTTGAGATTTACTCTAAGGCGCAGCTCGTTAAAGAGATTAAAAACGCCCAAGGCCCTATATTTGTGGATTTTTACTCCACACGCTGCGGCCCTTGCCGTATGTTCAGCCCCTTATACGACGAGTGGGCTCAGCAATATGGCAATAAGATCACATTTTTAAAGGTCAACGCAGACTATGCAGCCGACATCTTCCATGAGTACCAGATTCAGGCTGTGCCCACCTTGGTCATCTTTGATCAGAAGGGAAATGTGATCCGAAAAAGCTCGGGGTTTAATGAAATTTCTGAAGTCGACAAGCGTCTTTCCAAGATGAAGGACAAAGTCGACCTGATGCCTCAGGATTTCAAATAACCAAAGTCTGGAATTTGGTAATTAGATTTCTAGATTCAATCACCTTGTAAATTATAAACTGGTATGTTTGGATTAAAGCAGCTTGAGATCCAGCTTAATCCTGATGAACCAGGGCGAACTAAAATATTGCATTTTGATAACATAACGCAATCGAAGAGAGCTTCTTTGCCCATTTGATAATTGTTAGAATAAAAGCCTGTCTGATATGCATGTAAAGCTGTCCCATCAATAGATCTCACAAAATTATTATAAATGATTGGATAGGGCAAATGCGCTTGTAAATAGGACAAGAAATGCTGGTCATCTGTAGCAACAAAAATGCTGAGGACTCTTTTTTCAGGTTTAGGCAATTTTTTGATAATTTGAAGTAAAGTTCTGAGGGTTTTTTCATAAGATACTACAGGAACTTCAAGGATTTTATCGGTTCCTCGATGATGCACACCAATGACAAAACGATTTGCGAAATGGTGATGGACAAAAGCATCTAGTTCTTCGCGAAGAGGAACTTTTAAATGAACATATTTTTGTATGAGATTGAAGGCTCTATTTCGATCCTGAGGACAATCAATAAGGGCTAAATGCATGTATTCTGCTAAAGAGAAGTAGTGTTTAGGAGCCTCTTCGTTTCCAAAATGAATAGGTTCGAAGAAGTATTCCCACCAGTTTGTTCCCTCAGCTAGATCGAGGTACCGCCCGCTATTTAGATCAATCTTTAGTCCAGAATAGAGACCTTGCTCATAAAGATTCAAGGCTCCTAAAACTGAATTAAATACATCGAACATTCCCGAATCACTAGGATTTTCAAGGACCAGAAAAGCCCCTTCTTGAGCAGCTAGTTTGCTAGGAGCAGGAAGAGATCGATAGGGGACAATCGCGTTGTAAGGCTGGTCTGTATTCGCATTGAGAAATGAATAATTAACAAACAAGACAAAGATAAAAAATGTTTTTTTCATGGTCTGCTCTCTCCTGTTTTTTTCTAAGCAAGATTTGAGGAGATTTTTAACAAAAAACCTTTTTTATGAATACTAATTACTGAATGGATAAGTAACGATCGACTCTAGAAAGCCACCCCGGTAACCAACGGTCTTCTTTCCTCTCTTGAGGAGAACCTTCGACACGCTGTTTTAGCAAACGTTTAGCCGTTTCAGCAAAAGCTTGTAGAGAGTCTTTATCTAGAGGCATTTCTTCGAGGACTTGCTTAAGTCCCCATCCTTTTCCCTGGTAGCGCTCTGTTTCGCATGTCCCAGCGCCTTTAAAATTGAGATAATCGATTAAGGCAAATTTGCCTTGAGGACTTTTCTCTAAGGATGCAATTGTTTTAACAGCAGCTTTGCGGGATTCTTCACTCATCGCACCTAGAATTTTAGGAAGTGCATTTTCGAACCGTTTCCCTATAAATGTCGTTTGCAGGGGGATCGTGCGCGCTAGCAGTTCTTGGAGTTGTTGTTTTTTCGTTTCCTCACTTAGAAGCTCTTGTTTTGTGTTCCAGGGGCAGCCATCGACGGCTTCTAGCCAGTCTGGAAGTTCAACCGCTTGTTGCTTAAAAAACGCAAGCAGAGAGGGAAATACTTCTTCATAAGGACCTTTGATCCCTTTGGGATACCAAATGAAGTGCCCGATTCCAAGCGATGCAAAATTTTCACCTTCATTCCACCAAACAAGCCTATCTTTTCTACATCCACATTCGTTGAAGAAAATTCCCTGACCAATTTTTTCTGCTTCACTTGGAGAAATGTTCATCGCGGACAAGCTGAAAATACTGAGACCGAAATAAAAAATGAGATGGAAAAAATGTTTCATCGTTTACACTTGCAGAATGCTAAAAATGCTTTTCTTCTATCTTATCACACTTGCTTTCATTGTCCATACCTATGGAGATGAAATTCCTAAACCCGGTTTTTTTACACAGGCGGAGCTGCTTTATTTGCAAGCTGAAGAGAATGGGCTAAGTTATGCTGTCGAAAGTTCCTCATCAAGCCACTTAAGCCATGCAAGAGCGAAAAATTTAGACTTCGAATGGGATTTTGGTTTCAATGTCGGCATCGGCTATCGAATTTCCCACGATCGTTGGAGATTGCTGCTCCAGTTCACATCATTGCAAACCCATGCAGATGCTCATCACAAAGTTGAGGACGGCAAGATCTTTTATCCGATATGGCTTGCAGATGCAACATTAAGCCGGTTATTTGCTGATGAGGTGAAAGCCCACTGGCGATTGCACCTAGGGCTAGTTGATTTTGTCTTAAGTAAACCCTACTTGGAAACACAAACCCTGACTTTAACACCACAGATTGGCATCCGGTGGGGATCAGTGCGGCAGAAATTCAATATTGCCTATCACGGGGGCAATTTCCCTAAAGATGAAAACCCTCTTGTTCGCATGAAAAACAAGTTCGAAGGCCTTGGTCCTACTTTAGGCCTAATGGGAGACTATGCTTTTGGAAAAGGTTGGAGTCTTTTTGCGAGGGGATCAGCGAGTTTGCTTTATGGGGAATTTTATTTGCATCAAGATGAAGATACACTAGGCAGCAAGGAAAAGCTCCTCGGCCTTCATTCCATTTTCCGAGATGTTTCACCGATTATTGAAGGGGAAGCCGGAGTTTCCTGGCAGCATCAATTTAAGGGCAGCCTAAAGCAGCTGACATTTCGTTTAGCATGGGATCAGTTTCTGCTGTTTTCCCAAAATCAGCTCGTGCGTTTTGTAGCCACTCCGCAGCCTGGGGTGATCGCCGCTAATCAAGGCGATCTCTCCATTGCTGGTGTGAATTTTAATGCCGCTTTTGATTTTTAGCTGCTATTTGACTCTAAAAACCGATGAAAAATTTTGCGGAATAGGTTCTTAGAGTTGCGGAAAATATTTGATTCTTGCAAACTCCCCAGACTAGTCATCCACTATTTCCATGAGAAAAAAGTAAAGAAAATATGCAGCTAGATAATAATAAAGGTCAAACGGTGAGTTCTTTTTCTTTAGCCATTCAAGATTTTTGCACAGCAGCCTTTCAATACAGAGTCTGGTTGCATTTAGGCTGGTCAGAGGTCAAGCAACGCTACCGACGTTCTGCTTTAGGGCCTTGGTGGATTAGCCTTAGCATGTTGATTTTTATCCTTGTAATGGGAGTTGTTTTCAGCCGCTTGTTTAATCAGTCTCTAGATGATTACATTCCCTTTTTCACAGCAGGCTTTCTATTTTGGACATTTATTTCTTCGAGTGTTATCGAGGCTGCAGAAATTTTTAAATCTAATGGGGCATTTATCAAGCAAGTGAAATTGCCTTTTCATTTATATGTCTTTAAGCATCTAGTTCGGCAAGCAATTTGCCTTGGACACAATGCTGTTGTCTATCTCCTTGTCTGTGCTTTTTTCAAGTTTAATCCCGGCGTAGTTTCTATATTGGTGATTCCTGGTTTTATTCTACTTTTACTTAATGTCTATTGGATTTGCTTTTTACTTGCTTTGATCTGTGCGCGTTTTCGTGACATGATCCCAATTATTTCAAGCTGCGTTCAGATTGCTTTCTTTATAACACCGATTTCCTGGATGCCTAGGTTATTGGACAAGAATCCTGCTATTATGAAGTATAACCCCCTTGTTTATTTATTAGATCTTGTCCGCTCGCCGTTACTTGGATCTTTTCCAGCATGGAGAAGTTGTATTGTAGCTAGCGTTATGGCAGTAAGCGGCATTATCATTTGTTTTATTGTTTTTTCTGTGGTTAGAAAGCACGTAGTACACTGGGTGGATTAAGTATGGCCTGCGTTGAGATAAAAAATGTTTCGTTGAGTTATCCTGTGTATGGAGCAAATGCTCGTTCTTTTAAATCAGCGCTTATCAGTGTAGCAACGGGCGGACGGCTGAATAGGGACAGTGGCAGTATTGTCGTAGAAGCGCTTAATGATGTCAGTCTAAAGCTTGAAAAAGGAGATCGCTTGGCTTTAATCGGGCATAACGGAGCTGGTAAGTCAACTCTTCTCAAAGTTCTAGCGAATATTTATGAGCCTACCAAAGGCATTGTCAATGTACAGGGAAGCACAAATTGTCTCTTTGATATCATGATGGGCATGGATCATGAGTTGAATGGATATGAAAACATTACAATTAGAGGCATGATCTTAGGTCTGTCCAAATCTGAAATACGCAAAATTATTCCCCAAGTCGAAGAATTCTCCGAGCTAAGTGATTTTATGAAAATGCCCATAAAATCCTATTCTGCTGGGATGAAAGTGCGTTTGGCTTTTGGCATTATTACCAGTGTTTACTCCGAAATCTTACTGATCGATGAAATTGTGAATGTCGGTGATGCCAACTTTGTTGAAAAAGCTAAAGCACAGATGAAAAATTTAATCCATCAGGCTGATTTTATGGTGCTTTCCTCTCATGATACCAATATTGTTGGAGAGCTGTGCAATAAGGCTTTATGGCTTGAAAAGGGTGTTGTCAAAGATTACGGGCCCGTTCAGGAAGTGTTAGAAAAGTATAGGTTGTTCAATTCTCGAAGAGATTCTCATATATGAGAATTTTTTTCAATTTCTTCATGAGAATAGTTGAGACTTTTAAAATAGAGAATGGAAAATCTGTGCCGAACCGTTTTGTTGGGATGGCTATATCGCAGAGTGGAAAGCTGTTCTTGTTCTGAGAGGGGAATCGTTGCCTTAATCATCTTTTTGTCCTCCTATTGTACGACAAGCAAGAGGTGTTAAGTCAAGACCGATTTACTAGCAAGGATAATATTTAATTTTTCAAGCCGACGCTAGTATACATACTTGGCTTCGACCCATCCGCGCGGTCCCGAGTCGTCTTCGACGAAATAGGATTTAATGACTTTGATGATTCCAAGAGCTTCTGCATGATCTACCGCATTTTTTACAGGAATGCAATTAATTGGATCGTAGTCATCTATCCATAAAATGGTGTTTTTATGTGATAACTTTTTAAAGTTTTTGATGTCAGTTAAGCAAAAATCAAAGAGATGGCAACCATCAATAAATATTAAATCGAATTTTTGATCAGGATTTTCTTGGAAGTATTGAGGAACCGTGGCGCGCGAGTCCCCTGCAACGAAGCTAAAGCGATTGTTATATTTCTTTTGCATAAATTCAACGCCGATTCCGATGTAATAATGTGTGTTGATATCAAAAGATACCAATTGAGAATTGTTTGAGCTTTCCAGGAAAACTTCAGCGCTATGACCCGTATTAAATCCCACTTCGGCAATTTTTGTAATATGCGGTAATTTTTTCAGTTCTTCTGCAAAAATCTCTCTTTCTTTGTTGGAAGTGTACCCTTCATTTATTTCCGAATTGATTGGAGAAAAATGGTATCCTTTCTCTCTATAATAGGTGTCTAGGTCGATCGAATCAAATTCGGCATGTGCTATCGACATGGAGCTGAGGATGTTTAGGAGCATGAAAAACTTCATCATGGGGCCTCTAAATTTAAGTGTTATCTCTTGATAATGATGGCAACACTGTCATAAAAATGTTGCATTTGCAAAACGAATGTATAGGCTGGTGAATTTATTTGAAAGGAAGAATCAAGAGATCCATTCAGATGTGTGGGATCTCTGAATGGACAGTCTCTTAAGACTTTATGGATTCTTGAATGACGAGTTCGGTCAAGACGAAAAGGATCAATACAGCTAGAAAGGGGTTTCCGCCGGGGATCCGGGGATTGCGGCTGTGCTTTTTGATGTATCTGCCGACCCACATCATGATGGGTGGGAAAAGGCCGAAGAGGATGGCGCAGCTAAATTCGCCTGCATAACTCAAAGCTGTGATGAAGATGTGTGGATAGGTGAACGCGACAATTGTCGGTGGAATGAAGACGGCAAGGCATAGCATGGCTTTTTTGATGCCTGTTTTCTTTACTTTGAGTCCATCTGCAAGAAAGTCAACGTAAGCGAGTGCGATGTAGGAAGTTGTCATGGTAAAGAAAGCAAATGATTTCCCGATTGCAAAAACGATGGGGCTGTCAAGGAGCTCTTTTAGGGGCATGATCGCATTCCAGCCTTAAGGATAGTCATAGAAAATGCAGGAAACTTTTGCTTTCTATTGCCATCGCTCTTTGCAGCTCTTTTTCTTCTGCCCATAAGCTATTTGTAGGGTTATTGACGCTAAAGCGTTTTTTTAGGCGAATCAGGGTGACCCGCATGTCCTCAGGGCTACAAAATGAAAAAGGACGATTTTTCATGATTTTCGTTGACACAATGGGATGAAAACTGTTTAGCTGCTCTTAATTTTAAGCGGCAATAATCCTGGAGCTATCAGATGCTTTCAAGAGAAA
>JAHFTO010000047.1 GCA_023269355.1 Chlamydiota bacterium
AACTTTGGTTCAGATAGCCACCGACCATAGGCGCTCCCGCCATAATCAGGGGAACAATCATGTTCAGCTTATTGAGCGCTGAGATGGCTCTTTCTTGTTGGAAGGAATCAAAGATGATCGCCGTTCCTAAAGTAAAGCATCCGCCGCTGCCAAGTCCCTGAAGGATGCGTCCCCAGAGCATTTGGTCCATGTTTTGAGCAAAGGTCGTCATTATACTCCCTGCCAAAAAGAGCCCAAGGGCTATGAAAAGAGGTTTTTTTCGGCCGATTGCGTCTGAGATGGGACCATAAAAAGGACCTGCAACGCATATCCCTATAAAGTTCCAAGTCAGTAAATTTTGAATTGCGCCTTCTGTGGTGTTAAACCAAGCCATCATGTCCGGGAAAGCGGGCAGGTAGATATCGGTTTCAATGCAAGCGGCAATGAAAACGATAATAATCAGAAATAGATATTTTAATTCTTTTCTTTTGTCCATTTGATTTATCTCTAGATGTAAAACATCTTTTAAGATTTTAACAATCTGGTGAATTTTAATTTGAGTTTGTTTGGCGCCGAATATGTAACAGCAATCACATAATTGGGAGTTTTCCCATTTTAATTAAATCGGTGGATTTATTTCATTATAAATTAGATAAAACCGGGTTTTCCAAGACGCCATTTAATGGCGGCAATGGTGAAGGGGATGAGGGGATTTTTAGTGACTTTTCTTAGGACTCTTGCCGCTTCTTTGATAGTAGCTCCAGATCCGATGTAATCATCCAGAAGAAGAAGCGGACCAGGAGGGATAGGGATGTCAAGATTGAGCTTCATTTTTTCTTGGACGTTGAAGTGTCTTTGATCGTTGTTTAATAATTCTCCTTGGCGCTTTTCTGGAGGAGTTTCCCAAACAAGAAGATTGGTCAGGAGGGGGACTTGCAGGTGTTCTGCAAGGGCAAGGGCGACGGTTTCCTTGGCCCTCCAGGTATGTGAGGGGAGGGTAATGATGGCAGCAATCGGTTGTTTTGCGGATAGGGCAGAAGCGGAGGATTTAAGAAGGTTCAAAAGCTCTTCATCGATTTTTTCTGAGAGCGCTCTTTGCTTCATGAATGCGGAAAAGAGCCGTGTTTTCAATTTGCCATCGAGCACGCTAATCCCAGCTGAGATGCGATGAATTCTGGTCTCTGCAATGGGAATTGGGCGGCATGCCAGCCACGCTTCCGATTGAGCAAGGCTTTCTTGAGAAAGGAAAGGTTTTTCAGTGGATTGAAGACAAATGTCGCAGTGCCCACAGGAACCGGGATGTTCATCGCCAAGTGCACTTCTTAAAGTGGCCATGCGGCACTGAAGGGTCTGATGAGCGTAAGAGATTATGTGATCCAGTTCTTGCGTTTTGACCTGGAACTGTGTGGTGTAACGGCTTAAATCCAGAGGAGCGGTAGAATCGTCGGGTAAATAGACTTGAGAGCCTTTGAGGCTTTCTTTTTTGAGATGATGTTGCTCGAGAAGCTCTGCAACGACGATGAGCACGCGTGTGGGATGCAGTCCTGTTTCTCGTTTGATCTGGCTTAAGTTAGGGGGTGTTTCAGAAGTGTTTACGATGTGCTCCACTTTTTCGAAATCTTCTTGAGAGGGTAGAGCTGAATCGATGAAATAATCTTGGACCTTCCTGTCTGCTGGATCGAAAAGAAGGATCCCTGTTGCTTTAAGGCCATCGCGTCCGCATCTTCCTACTTCCTGATAATAGGCTGTAATGGAGCCTGGGATATCGAAATGGATAATGAACCTTAAGTTGGATTTGTCAATGCCCATGCCAAGCGCTGTCGTGGCAGAGACTGCTTTATATTTATCTTCAGAAAATGCGGTTTGGATCTGGCGCTTTTTTTCCGATTCTAGTCCTGCATGATAAGGGACGACGGATAAGCCTTCTTTTTGCAAGTATTCCGCAACAAGTTCTGTATTTTCTCTTGTGGAGCAGTAAATAAGACCGGAGCCTTCTAAGTGCAAGAGAAGTTCTTTGCAAAAAGTGAGTTTTGTGGCGATACCTGAAACAGGAAACACAGAGAGTGCGATATTCGGCCGGTCCATGCTTTCTCGAAGGACATGGACTTTGTGCGAAGATGAGGTAAGTTGCCTTTCGATGTCTTTTTCTACTCTTTCATTGGCTGTGGCTGTCAGTCCGAGAATTTTGATGCTGGAGTTTTGTGTTTCAATAGCTTGGATAAAGTGCAGAATTTGTCTGTAGCTGGGCCGAAAATCATGTCCCCATGTTGAGATGCAATGGGCCTCATCGACGACGATGAGAGAAAGCGGGAGGTTTAATAAAAAGGTAAATCGGTCGATGTGGTCGAGTTGCTCAGGAGAAATAAAGAGCACTTTAATGTCGCCAGATAAAACTTCTGCCTTTGCTGTAGCATTTTCTTCTTCCGATTGGTCGCTGTTGAATGAGGCCGCGGGAATGTGAAAACGCTTGCACAGATGCTGAATTTGATCGCGCATTAAAGCTAAAAGAGGAGAAATGACAAGTGTCATTCCTTCTAATAAGCACGATGGCAGCTGGTAGAGGAGGGATTTGCCATGGCCTGTGGGCTGGATGCAAAGAAGACGGTCATGGTTGAGAAGTGTTTGGATGGCTTCTAATTGTCCCTGGCGGAACTCTTGGAATCCAAATTGCTGCTTTAGTAGATCTTGTAACTGGCTGTCTTGTACGATCAATGTGCTCTCCTATGGGGAGAGCACAGTATAGCTCAAGTCATTAAAAAATGCATTATCTTGATTTCTTTTTCATGGTGAAGCTGTAGATCAGGATGCCAACTCCTACAATGCTAGCGATGAGGCCGCCTGTGTGGAGCATCTCAGCGACTTGTTCGTAGTAGGCAATTTCCTCTTTTCCTCTTGCAATTTTTTTCTCAGCGCCGCTTGTTATAGCTTTGCCCATTTGTTCGCTCACTACATCGCCTTGAAAAAGACTTTTTCCTTGTTCCACTTTTTTTTCTCCTGCAGCGATTTGGCCTTTTCCTTCCAAGACTTGATTGGAAATATAATTTGAGAGCATAAGAGATCCAATCCCTGCGAGTAGAACAATAAGACCTATGATTCTAGCTGATTTCATACAAGAACCTACATTTTGTTAGGTGGTTAATTAATTTTTTGTATAATTGAAGGCGTTAATTATCTCAAGGTTCATATGATCCGAATTTGTATTTCGGCTTTGGCTGTTTGTGCTCTAGTGTGGGGAGCCAATGAAATGTATCAGAAAAAAACGCGTTTTGGACTGCTTGCGAAATTTACTTCTCCGACTTTCAAGCCCCAAGAAGAGTGGGAGCTTCCCGAGTTAAGTGCTGAGCACCAAGCGGAGATAAATCGTATCCTTTCTCAAAAATTTACCTATTTGGCTAGAGGGTCTCAAGCCTTTGCCTTTATCAGCGAAGACAATAAATACGTTCTAAAACTCTTCAAGCAGCATAAGTGGCATCCAAAGAACATCTGGGGATATCTTCCTCTGCCCTTTAATCCCTATTACAGAGATTATTTGGTTCGGCAGGGAAAACAGCAAGCGGTGCTCAGCAGCTGCAAAGCAGCGCTTGTGCATGCGAAGAAGGATACCGGCACCCTTTTTGCTCATTTGAATCCAACGTCGCTTTCTGTTCCTCCAATGACGCTTGTCGATAAGCATGGAAAATCTTGGAAGCTCGATCTTGGAAAGAGTTGTTTTCTTCTCCAAAAGAAAGCGGATCTTTTTTATCCACATATTCAGGAGCTTATGGCCACAGGGGATATCGAAGGAGCAAAATATGCGATTACATCGACGATCAAGCTTCTTGATCGTTTCATTGAGATGGGCGTTTTTGAAAATAATGCGATTTTGCGAAAAAACTTTGGCTTCATCGATAACGAAGCGATGCAATTTGATATCGGAAAGTTTAAGTTCGATGCAAATCGGAAGGCAGAAAAACAGGAAATTCGTGTGATTGTGCAAAGTTTTCACCGTTGGATTGAAAAAAAATTTCCGGAGTTGATTTCTCATTTTGATGAACAATTGGATCTGTTTTCTCCTCTAGAAAAAGCGTAAACAAAAGAAAAGTTCTGCGGAATTTTTTTTCGATTTGTAAAAAAAACTCTTGCATGAATTTAGAAAAGATCCTACATCCCTTTATTAGAAGAGTTGGGAATTATGCGTTGGTGATACCCAAACAAAATTTAGAAAATCCTGAAAATTGAAAAGGGGTGTGTATGGCAAAAAAGAGAAAAAAAGCTGCTAAGAAAAGACCTGCAGCAAAAAAAAGAAAACCTGCTAAAAAGAAAGCAGGCGGAAAAAGAAGATCTGGTCTAATGCAGAAGAGCTATTCGTTGTCGCCAGAGCTTCAGGCAGTCTGCGGTGCAAAGTCGCTTTCTCGTCCACAAGTTGTAAAAAAACTCTGGGCATATATCAAAGCGCATAAGTGCCAAGATGCAAAAAATAAGAGAATGATCAATCCAGATAAGAAGCTGTCAGAAGTTCTCGGCAAAAGACCGATTGACATGCTC
Source organism: Chlamydiota bacterium (assembly GCA_023269355.1). Taxonomy (GTDB): domain Bacteria; phylum Chlamydiota; class Chlamydiia; order Chlamydiales; family Rhabdochlamydiaceae; genus CAJCIW01. Next base: position 4,504 of record JAHFTO010000047.1, read on the forward strand.
AAAATGGCTGGCTGTCTCAGCAAGCACATCAAGTAGATTGTTTTTTTATCAAAAGCACTTGAGTAGTAATACTCAAGTGCTTTTCTTCTCTAGTTCTTCCCAACGTAAGTAAAGTTGTTCGATCCGGTTCTCTGTTAGGCCAATTTGTGTGCATAGCGTTTGAAGCTGATCCGGATTTTGGGAAATAGAGGGATCTTCCAAAGCGCGATTCAGGGTTTGCAGCTCAGCTTCTAATTCCAGAATTTTTCCTTCGATTTGATCGTACTCTTTTTTCTCTGCGTAGGAGAGTTTTCTTTTTTCTGGAGCAGCATCCTTCTTTTTTTCTTCTTTGGGCTTTTGAGTTGTAGCTTTAGATTTTAAAGAAGCTTCCCATTGAAAAAAGTCAGGGAAAAGTTGGGGCGTTTCTGAATCGCCAAGTGCAAGAAAGGAGTTACAAATTCTATCTAGCATGCATCGATCATGTGTAATGAGTACTACTGCTCCTGGAAAATCCACAAGACTGTCTTCTAGAGTCTCCAATGTGGGGATATCTAGGTCGTTAGTAGGCTCATCAAGGAGAAGCAAGTCTGCAGGCTGCAGCATAAGATGGGCAATGGCGATGCGAGCCCTTTCTCCACCGGAGAGTTTATCAAGAGGCATATCGAGAATCTCAGGAGCAAAGAGAAACCGTTTGCACCATCCGTTGACGTGGATTTTTTGTCCTCGAAATGTCACAAAGTCTCCGCTTGGAGAAAGCGCATCTCGCAAAGTAATATGGTCAGGTAGCTGCAAGCGATGTTGGTCGAAATAGACGATTTGTAAATTGTCGGCCATTTTGATTGTTCCCTGGTCGGGAGTTGTTTCGCCGGCGAGCATCCTAAGCAAAGTTGTCTTTCCTGAGCCATTAGGCCCCATCAGGCCGATGCGTGTGCCAGGAGAAAGAATGAAGTCGAGGTGATTGAAAAGCAGGCGGTCATCGATTGCTTTGGAGAGGTTTTTGGCAACGAGGAGTTTTTTTGTCTCTCTTTCACTTGCTACAAAGTCAATCCCTGCTTTTTTTTGCAAATTTCTACCTTTGATCGCGGAGAGTTCACCGAGGAGTTCATGGGCGCTTTCCACGCGGGATTTAGATTTTGATGTTCTAGCTTTTGGGGATTGGCGTAGCCAATCGAGTTCGCGTCTTGCTTTGGAAGCGATGGATCTTTGCTGTTCGAGCTGCCCTTGGAGAAAGCCCTCTTTGTGCTCTAGAAACTTAGAATAGGTTCCATCGATAGCAAAGAGGCCGTTAGGATAAACTGGATTGATCTCAATGGTTCGATTGATCATGTTTTGCAAGAAGTAGCGGTCGTGGCTGACTAAAAGATAAGAAGGTGCTTCTTTGGGAAGAAATTTCTCTAGCCAAAGAATTCCTTCGAGGTCCAAATGGTTCGTTGGCTCGTCAAGCAAGAGCAGGTCTGGCTCTTTCATCAATTCTTGAGCAAGACTTAGCCGTTTTTTCCATCCGCCGGAGAGCAGAGCCGCAGAAGTTTCTTTGCCGGTGAATCCAAGCTTGCTAAGCCAGGTTTCGACAAGCAGCTCTTTTTCGTAATCTGGCCTTTCATCTTCCTTAAGTCCATCCAGCAAGATATTTTTTGGCGTAACACCTGGAAATTCACAGGTCTGTGGCACATACCCCACTTTCAGCCCGCGTTTTGTTGAAATCGTTCCCGAATTCTCTTTTTCAATACCTGAAAGGATTTTGAGCAGAGTGGACTTTCCCGATCCGTTGGGACCGATCAATCCCACGCGATCTCCGGAGAAGATGCTAAAAGATAAATTTTCAAAAAGTGTGCGATTGCCGAAAGACTTGCAGAGGTCCTGGCAGTTTAAAAATAGTGTCATGAGCGTAGTTTATCATTTTGCAGAAAAAGAGTCTGTATGCAAACTTTTGTCAGGAAATGGATGCATGGGTAGCTAAAAATGATTCAAAAATTGGTTCCTAGGCTGCGAGAAAGCTCCCGCGGTTGAGTTCCCGCAAGTGGGTCCTATGTTCTCAAATATGGACCCACTTGCGGGAATCTCAACCCCAGGGCTTTGACACAGCCTAGGAACCAATTTTTGAATCATTTTGGGTATATTTTTGTGATGGTTTTAATGAGTATGTTTAAACACTTGCCTTGTATTTCAATGGAAACGCTCCAGTTCGTGGATTGCCAGAATCCTATTTTGAATGGTTGCTCGCGTGCATTGACAATAGATGAGATCGTAGATTCTGATATGCAAAAACTATTTGATAGGATGATTTGCTTTGCTAAGGGAGAGCAATCCGATCAGCAGAAGCACGTCCTGGTTGGTTTGGCTGCTCCGCAAATAGGCATTGATTTACGCATTATTTTAGTCGATGTCAAAGCGGATGGAAAGGGCAATGTTGCTGGACTACGCCTCTATATCAATCCTGAAATAATAGAACTTTCCCAAGAAACAGAAGACTGGTACGAAGGCTGTTTCTCAACAGGAAATGTGAAGGGGATTGTAAGACGGCCAAGTCAGGTCAAAATTAAAGCATTAACTAGAGACGGCAGTGAAATCTTTGAAACCCATACTGGGTATGTCGCTCGGATTTTTCAGCATGAAATCGATCATCTCAATGGGATCCGATTTCCCGATCGCGTCCCTTGTCATGAGAGCTTGCATATCGTGAAAACAGAAGAAATGCCGCTCTACCGCAATCAAGGAGGCTGGAAAGATTGGAAGGAGACGATTCCTCAACCAGAATGGAAAGAGCGCATGCAATAGCTCCCATTTACAATTTTCTAGCGCAAAAATGATGTTTTTAGGATAATGGCGTTATCTAAAAGGCTAACAATAGGGGACCAGCTGTGGCAAAATCTACAGGCACAATCAAGTTTTTCAATTCTAAAAAGGGCTTTGGCTTCATCGCACCTGATGATGGCAGTAAAGATCTTTTCGTTCATGCTAACAATGTACAATGCGATCCAGATTCTTTGCGCGAAGGGCAAAAAGTGGAGTTCGTTGTAGGCGAAGGACGTAAAGGCCCAGAAGCGACTGAAGTGAATATCATTTCTTAGACAGATTCTTAAAGATCTTTTGTTGAGAGGAGTTGACGTGAGAAAATTCCTCTAAACTTTTTCGGTCATTGTCTTTTACATCTATTTACTTGAACTTATCCTGCTAAAAAGTTTCAGTCGATTTTCGGGTTCTTATGGCGTTAGGTCATTATCGAAGTCGGAGATGGCCTTTAAAGCCGCTTTTGTAAATTTTTTAAATTTCCCCTCCTCGCCAGCCATCATTTCCCCAGCCACACCTTCAAGATAGATGAAATTTTTTTCATTCTCATCGTGTAGTTTTTTCAATCGGGAAGGCGAATAATTATACGGGTCTTCAGACAGTTTTTCGAGTTGCTGTGAAATAGTTCTTCGCAAACCTAAAACAGAAGGAAGGTGGGTATTTAGGTAGGTAAGATCTTTGGGATTGGAAGAGAGAAAAAGCAAAAAGCTTTCGATGTTTTGCAAATCCTGAACGATTTGATCCATGGGATCGTAATCGGGGCCTGGTGTGAGAGCAGGTTGAATAGAGGGAGGCTGTTTCATGGTTAATCCATTTTTTTTCTTAGAGTCCGTCTCTTATTGTTATACTGCTTACGTTTAAAAATAGAATTAAAATTTATGGGTGTTTTTTTTTCCAAAATGGCTTTTTCCTGAAAATCTTAAGGGTTTTCTAGAGTGATATAAATACGCTCAACACCCTTGTTGGCGCGCTTGCGTCTGAGTTGCACATACCCCACTTCACGCGTTGACTTGACATGGGTTCCGCCGCAAGGAACGGTGGCTAGCCCCTTGATTTTCCAATACCGCTGTCTTTTCTCGTGGTTTATATAACCCGTCTCGATGGGAATATCAGCATCGATAATGGCTTTGAACTCAGAGAGCAGCATGGGAAAATACGCTTCGATGTTCTCTGAGAGAATAAAGTCCACCCTTGCTTTATCCTCCGACATATGGGCTCCGACTTTTTCAATCCCCACATGATCGATTTCTTCAGGTAATAGTTCTTCACCTGGTTGCTTTTTGCCAAAATGTCGATTCATGAGGATCAAAATAAGCTCGCAGGCAAAATGCAGGCGCATAAGGCGATATCTTCGCGTCCAGTCGATTTCCATATGAACGGAAGCGCCAGGCTCAAGTCCATGATCCTGCGGCAGCAGATAAGTAATAAAGCGTTTTTCTGGATCTAACTTGGATTCAAGGGCAGTGATTCCATTGATCTTAGTGAGATCGCTTTCTTGACCACCAGCTTCTGCGTAGGCAATTGTGTCTGTTAAAATCACAGCATTGCTGTCAATGGAGAGAACGGTCGTCTCGAGCGTCTTTAGATAGGGATCATCCCAAAATATAAAATTTGTCATAAAACACCTAAGGTACATGTATTTTAAATGGTTTTATTGATTTCGAAAAGCCATTTTTGGAATCCATGGATTGACATAGAAGATTAACATAGCGCATGTTACTATTTTTGATATTATAACCGGGAAAAGACAATGCGAAAGTACCACCATTATGGAATTCCCACTCAAGAAAAACGAGACGATGAAACTTTAGTGGAAGTCGGCGGATTCCGATTCTATTCGACGCCTTTCGAAGGGAATAAATGGCATATTCAGTGGCATCGCTTTCCCGAAGGCCACGGACTGCCTGAACTTGTCACCCAAGTTCCTCACATTGCTTTTCAAGTCGATGATTTGGATGCAGAAATCAAAGGGGCTAAAGTGCTGCTTGGCCCTTACAGTCCGCTCGAGGGCTATCGCGTGGCAATCATTGAGGAACAAGGCGTTCCCATTGAGCTTGTTGAAACCAAACTCTCCGATGAAGAATTGTCTCTGCTCGAGCAGAAAGAATTCGACAAGTCTTATTAATGGATTGAAATATGGTCATGACTCTTCAAGAAATTTCGGATCGATTTGAAATCATTGATCTTTTGACCGCATATTGCTCTGCGATCGACAAAAAAGAGATCAATGCCCTCGATCTCATTTTTACGCCAGATGCCCGAATTGACTATTCCAAAGCAGGCGGGCCGAATACAGATTTAAAAACGATCAAAAAATTCCTCAAAGAAAATTTGGGAGATTTGCCTCGTCAGCATTTGATTTCGAATCATCAAATCAAAATGCATGGGGATATTGCTGAAGTGCGATGCCTTTGCTATAACCCCTTGGAATTGCCGCCCCATGGCGAAGAGATCATGTTATGGGGATTGTGGTATAATGACAAATGCGTTAGGACTCAGGATGGCTGGAAAATCAAAGAAAAAATCACCGAGCCATGCTTTCATTGGAAGCTGCGCAAGATTAAGTCAACGGTTTGATCGAGCAAGCCATAAATAACAATCAAAATAGCGGTCTAAATCTTCAAGGGATGTTTTAAATTCATCGCTTCCTAAAGCAGCTGCAGCAAATAGTTCGCGCACGCGTAAAACTTCTCTTAAACGTCCCTTCCACCTAGGATCTTCGACCGTGAGATAAAATAAGTCCAAAGCTCTAGCAATAGCGCCCCAATAACGGGTTTGATTGCCCTTGGCGTTAAGAGCTCGGCTGACTTCACTCCCGATATTGGCCATTTGCTCAATGAGAGAATACTTCGTCCATGTGATTTTAGCTGCTTCTAAATGTTCTAATCCTGTACTCATATTGATTTGACCAACTGATTAACGATTTCCCGAATCTTTTGACGGATTGCAGGATCATCAACACCTCGGGAATAATTGCCTTGGGAGGGCCTAAGATTGATTACAGAATCATATTCAATCCATTCCTCTTCTGAATGCTGGAGATAAAGATTGATTCCCCAAAGGTCTGCTTGTTTTGATCCATTTTCTAAGAGAACTTCTTCTCCATCCGAATGCATTGCCACTCCAGCAATCATAATGGAGCGTTCCACGTCGACGACGGCTTTGACTAAGTTGCCGTATCTACTTTTCAATTCCAAATCGTGTAGATCAGACTTTTGTACTTGTTGTTCAATGATCTTAGTCGGCATACCAATCCCTCCGGAAATTTAGAAAATACCATAAAATAGTGAAGGAAAGCAACACGATTGTCCACGATTGTGTACTTTTTGACTCTTAGGAAAGTAGCGTAAAGGAATACATTTGATAACTTTTATTCGCATAATCACCAAAAATAAGTATAATTAAGTATTCAGCACTTTGATCTGCCGGAGGGGCAATGAAATACTATATCGCAACGTCACTTTCTAGAAGCGCAGAGCACAACTTGGTCAGAGACGCTTTAAAAGAGTTGGGGCATGCCATCTGCTATGATTGGACATCGCACGGCAGCGTAAAATCAGTGAGTCTTGAGCGGCTACAAGAAGTGGCTATTTCTGAACTCGCCGGCGTATTCGAAGCGGACTTTGTGATCGTGCTACTCCCTGGAGGAAGCGGAACTCATTTGGAGCTGGGATTTGCCATGGGGCATAACAAGAAGGTTTTTGTTCACAGCGAAGATCCTTTCTTATTCGAGCTGGGACCTCAAACGAATGCTTTTTACCATCATCCCGATCTGATAAGGCTATGTTGCCCTCTTGTTGAGGTAGCATCTGTAGTGCATTCTCACTTGTGCAGCCTTGCAATAGAAGCCTGAATTTATGGACACAAAAATACTAGGACTTCTTCTGC
>JAHFTO010000078.1 GCA_023269355.1 Chlamydiota bacterium
GCCGTGAAGCATGCAGCTCAAGCTATTGTCAAACAAGGATTTGACGTAAGGCCACTGATGAGTCCAACTGTCCAACGAGGACATGAAGTACTCCGTGTTTGCCTACACGCTTTTAACACAAACGATGAGCTAACCCAGCTAATAAACCACATCCAATTCCAGGGGAGTCATTGCCATGCATAGAATCATGGTGGCAGGAATAGGCACCGATGTGGGGAAAACGATCGTTAGCACGATCCTTACTACTTTTTTGAAAGGTGATTATTGGAAACCCATTCAATGTGGCGATGAGAAAAATTCTGATACAGCTACAGTGAAAAGATGGCTCGATACAACGGTACATGCTATCCATCCGCCTGCTTACTCTCTAAAAGCATCTCTATCACCCCATCATGCAGTTCGCTTAGAAAATACTTTGATTCGATTGGATTCCATTATCCTTCCAGAAACAACACGTCCTCTGATCATCGAAGGTGTCGGTGGGATTTTTGTTCCTCTAACCCCCAAAATTTCAAGTCTAGATTTGTTCAAATCCTGGGATTGTCAATGGGTGATTGTCTCAAAGCATTATCTTGGCAGCATTAACCATACTCTTCTTACCCTTGAAGTCTTAAAAAAGTTTTGCCTTCCTATCCTTGGCATCATTTTTAATGGCGAACACAACCCCGATAGCGAATCCGCCATCTTAGAAATTTCACAAGTTCCTATTTTAGGAAGGCTACTTCCTGAAGCAAACTTAAACTCACAAACCATTCAAAGGTATGCAAAACAATGGCAACCACTCTTCTCCAAACTTCTTCCTTAGTTGAAAAGGATCGTGCTTGCATTTGGCATCCTTTTACTCAAATGCAGATGGCACGTCCGCCGATCCCTATCGTTCGAGCCAAAGGTGCTTATCTTTATGCTGAAGATGGAAGTACGTATTTGGATGCAATTTCCTCTTGGTGGGTCAATCTTCATGGACATGCTCACCCTTACATCGTGCAAAAAATCAAATCTCAAGCCGAGATGTTGGAACATGTGATTTTTGCAGACTTTACCCACGCTCCAGCAGTTGAATTAGCATCCAGGCTCCTTTCAATCCTCCCTGGAGGCTTGTCAAAAGTCTTCTATTCCGATAATGGATCAACAGCTGTTGAGGTTGCCCTCAAAATAGCCCTGCAATATTGGCATAACCGCAATATTCCTAAGACAAAAATTGTTTGCTTTAAGAACAGCTACCACGGCGATACATTTGGAGCCATGTCAGCTGCAGGGAGAAATGAATTTAACAGGCCATTTTGGAAACATCTCTTTGATGTTGAGTCAATAGACCCACCTCTCAAAGGCCAAGAAGAGCTTTCTTTATCGCAACTTCAATCCATTCTGAATCAAGGCAACGTAGCTGGCTTTATTTTTGAGCCCCTGGTTCTTGGCTCAGGGGGCATGGTAATCTATCCACCTGATGGGTTAAGTCGTCTTATTCAGTGCTGTCGGCAACTTGATGTTTTAACCATTGCCGATGAAGTCATGACAGGGTTTGGGCGAACAGGCACTCTTTTTGCCTCTGAACAAGTGAGTGAAAAGCCCGACCTCATCTGTTTATCAAAAGGCTTAACAGGAGGCTTTTTGCCTTTGGGAGTTACAGCTTGCACGAATGATATTTATAATGCTTTTTTAAGCGATTACTTGCATCAAGCTTTTTTACATGGTCATTCCTATACAGCAAACCCACTTGCCTGTAGCAGCGCACTAGCTAGTCTTGACCTTCTTTTGGAAGATGCCTGTAACGCAAAAAGAAAGATGATTGCGGAGTGTCACAAAGAATTCTGTCGACAGTGGCAATTACATCCAAAGCTCAAGCGATGTGAAAGTCTCGGAACCATTCTTGCATTAGAATACCAAGCAGAAAATAGCTCTTACTTTCAACCAATGCGTGATCGTCTTTATCATTTTTTTTTAAGCAAAGGAATCCTGCTTCGCCCACTGGGCAATGTCCTTTACATTTTGCCTCCTTATTGCATCCAAAATAAGGAACTTAAAATGATCTACGAACAAATTATTCTTACTCTAGAAGGAGACCTATGACCTCATTTATGTCCTTTGCCGAACCAATTAAGAAACTCCTCACAAGAGTCGTTGCTTCCCATGACACACATGCTAAATGGCTCAATACCCTTTCTTACCTCGAAAATTGCGGAGCTAGAAAAATTGCTGCCTGTGAACATCCAACGTTAGTTAAGGAGGAAATGCTCAAACATGCAGCTGAGGAATTTCGCCATGCTCATCATTTGAAACGGCAGATTGAAAAGGTATCCACTAAACCTATGGATACTTATTCTCTAGCTCTCATGTTAGGGGGAACGTCCTCATTGCATTATTTGACTTTTTTAGATTTAAAGACTTCTCGCTACCTTAAGCGGGCAGGGCTTACCAAAAATGCTATCAAAGAAGCGGCTTACTTACTTGTTACCTATGCAATTGAACTTCGAGCAGATGAGCTTTACCATATCTATGATGATGTTCTAAAGAACTCTGGATCAAAAGTAGCCGTGAAATCAATCCTCCTGGAGGAAAAAGAACATCTTAATGAAATGATTGAGGGGCTTCATAAACTGCCTTCAGGCTTTGTCCATGCAGAGCAAATCTGTGCATTTGAAGGAGATCTTTGCAAGAAATGGGTTCTCTCAATAAACAGAACCATTCAAGAATATCCTTAATTAAATCACCGCTTCTAAAACTATATAAGCGTCTAATAAAACCATCTTGCTTTATCGATTTAAAAGCCATTGATCGGGAAGGAGCTCGTGAAGCTTATTAGCTGGATGATCTAGTAGCCGTCTAAAAATATCTTCTAAATATTCTTGAGGTTTGAACGAGGGAAAAAATAATAGCGCTAGACTGCCCGGCATCTGCACTTCCAAAAAAGAGCCAGTTCTTCCGTCCGATGGCAAGTAGTCTTACAGCTCTTTCTGCTATGTTATTATCAAGGCGAGCATAGGGATGCTTGATATAGTTTTTTAAATAAGGGACTAGACCTAAAAAGTAGTGAATTGCTTTACCAATTTTAGACTTAGGCAAAAAATCTGCTTTGTAAGCTTTTTCTTGCCGAATTTTCAATCGCTCTTCTTCTGATCGTGTCCAAGCAACTCTTTCAAACATGTAAAGATAGCGAATTTTTCTTAAGACCCAATTTTTAAATTCTGAATCTCCAGCCTC
>JAHFTO010000048.1 GCA_023269355.1 Chlamydiota bacterium
TCAAAAATCCACGATCGTAAGTGGGTTAGTATTGGTTTAATACTAACCCACTTACGATCGTGGATTTTTGACAGCTTTCGCGCTGGCCCAAGTGTGCAATTTTTAATTTAATCCACTATAGCATTCATTAAAAAGATCCTGGGCATTTTTGACGAGTTGATCCGGAGAAATGCGTTTTTTAATATCGTCTTTTAAAGACTCGTTTAGTTGACGGTAGGTTAATGGCGCATCAGCTGCCATGATGGGGGTTTTCTCCCGAAGCAGGTGAGACACGTGTCTAAAGCGCAGTGGATCGCCGTTTTGCAACGCAATAAAGTCTTCAGAGTCGCTTAAAAGGCGGCAAAATTTGTCTAGACTGCGCACTGCGTAAGCATATTCAGCCCCAAGCGAAGTGCTGTAGAGAGGCCCTCCATCGGTGCCTATGACAACTTTTACTCCGAGCAAAAGCATGAGCCCCAAAGGATATTCGGATCGTTTCCCGATGATCCCCGTTTTTTTATTACTCGAAAGGCAGCTTTCCACATAATAACCTTTGTCCACCACTCGCTGCATATCGTCAAAAGAGATATGCGTTCCATGCCCGATGCGCAGAGGTTTGGAAGAGCGATAATAGGTGTCCGCTTCATCGAGGAGTTTTGTAATGTGGTCCTTCCCTTTTTCGGGCAGCAACGTTTCTCCCATGTGGATTCGCCCCATTTGCCCCTCTTTGATACTTTTTAAAAATGTCTCGGCCGATTGATAGACAACCTCACTCTCTTGCCCACAGTAATCATACCCCTTGATATCATCGCGCAGGTGGCTGCCTTTGGTTCTTCCGTAAGCTTGCAGAGGAATGATTCTCTTCCCTTGATGTTCATATTGCCACTTATCATAGGTGCCGCCAACTTCGGTCACTTGTGCAAAAGAATCCTCTTCCATCATTTTTTTGATGATCTCAGGCTCCTTTTCCCCGAGGGATTTCACAAGAGGTTTTAAGTAGGCGTAAGCTGCTTCAAAATCAGGCAAGAGCGCGCGGGCTTCTGGGAAATGCTGTGTGAATAAGGCTCTGCCATGCGAATGGGGATCCCACCCAGCGAGGATAGCTAAATCTAACCTTGGCTGTGGTGGCTTTGATCTGCCCAATTTTTCATTCAAAAAGGTCCTCATCAAGCGTTGCACTCGACGTTCTAAAAAATCTGTTGGGATTTCCTCTAAAGATGACCCAAGTTTATGCCGCATCTGTTCAGTAAATACTTGTTGCAAACGATGCAAGTAAGGGGAGGATAGCCCCTGACCATGGCTTAAGAATTGTTCGCAAGCTTGGCGATCTGCAGAAGAAAGATCTTCGCTTTTGATTCGAAATATTTCATCGAAAGTGATTTTTTTGTTTATCATTTAAACAATGCCGTTAAAATCCAGTATTTTAAGTATATATGTGTGATGTTTTTATTACAATTGTGCATTGTGGGCGGTGTTTTTGGATTGTTGTCTCTATGCTTTAAGTCGTTAATAATAAAATAGATGAATAGTTATAAGGTTTTTTTGTCGGGCCTGACTGTTCACTGTTTTTCACTGTTCAATATATATTGAACAGTGTATTCTAGTGAACAGTAGGAGATTGCAATGAAAGGTCGATTTTTAGTCGGTTCAAATGAAGACCCTGCGGAAGGCAATATCTACGCTGATAAGTCGGCTCTTATCCTTAACTGGCTTTTGAGAGAGGGAGTAAAACGGCTAGGGTTCTCATTGAGAGATGTGGTCAAGGAAATAGAGGTAAGCGTCGGTTTAGTTCAACGCGTCTTTGGCATCTTGGTTCTGAAGGGGTTTCTTCACACTGAGGGGATGAGGACTGCCAAGAAGTTTTTTTTTAAGAAGTCGAAACTTCTTCTTGAAAATTGGTTAGAGCACTACAGCGTCGTGAAAAAATGTAAGATAAGGACATATCGTTCAGGTTTGTCTGGGAAAGGAGAACTCCTCGATGCGCTAAAGAAATCGAAACTCAATCAAAAGGTTGTGCTGGCTCTTCATTCTGCAGCGGAAGTCCACGGTTATAAGAATACCAATTTGGACACTCTTGAATTATATATACTTGATTTATCTGTTAGGCCAAAGCTTGAAGAGGCTCTTCAATTGGAGCCTCAAGAGAGGGGGTATGAAGTTTTACTTATAGAGCCTTACTATAAAGGGTTGCTTGACTGTGGTGAGGAATCAAGTAAAAGTGTTAAAATCTGTCCTATTCTTTTAACTTTTTTGGACCTTTATCATTTTCCTCTGCGTGGGCAAGAACAAGCGGAGTTTATGGCAGAGAGGGTCCCTGAGTTGAAACGTCTCTATAAAAATGGTTAGTCGCAATTTCTTTGAAAAGACAATGGTTTACAAAACTGGTAATTTTATGTATAGTGTAAACTAAACGCTGAAAATATAAATATAGGTTTCTGTCTATGAATAACTTAAGTATTCGGCTCCAACAGGCGAGAAAAGCTGCAGGATTAAGTTTGCGCGCACTGGCGGGTCTTGTGAGCTTAAGCCACGCTGCTATCAAAAAATATGAAGACGGGGACGTCTATCCCTCTTCAGGCGTGCTCATAAAGTTGGCAAAGGCTCTCGAAGTTCGTGTGGATTTCTTTTTTCGCCCCATCAAGGTCTCTCTGGAGAATGTAAAATTTCGAAAGCGAAAAAAATTGCATGGGAAAGCTGAAGAAGCGATTAAATTTGAGGTCATTAGTCAAATTGAGCGGCGTTTAGAGTTAGAGAATCTTTACCCGGCGTCTCCGGTCCCCATATTTGCACTTCCCTCTGATTTTCCTCAGAAAATGAATCGCCTTGAGGACATAGAGTCAATTACTGAAAAACTTCGCAATCACTGGAAACTAGGTCTCGCTCCCATTCATGATCTTATCGATGCTTTTGAAAGTCAAGGAATAAGAGTATTTATTGTTGATACTGATGAGGAGCATTTTGATGGTCTTTCTACCGTCATCCATAATCAGCCAATCATTGTGATTAGTTCAAGATGGTCGGGTGATCGACAGCGTTTTAATTTGGCTCATGAATTGGCTCACCATATTCTTGCCCATCACCTGTCTCCTCAATTGGATGAAGAGCAAGCTTGTAATCGATTTGCGGGTGCTTTTCTTTTCCCACGCGAAGCTGTATTTCAGGCAGTGGGCAAAGAGCGTCGAGCGATTGAATGGCAAGAGCTTCTTCTTCTCAAAGAACAGTTTCAGTTGAGCATGGGAGCGATTTGTTATCGCCTTAAAGATTTGGGAGTTATCAAAGAGCCCTACTACAAAAGTCTTGCGATTCGTTTCCGACAGAAGGGATGGCATCGTAAAGAGCCTGGGTTAGAGATCCCTTCAGAAAAAGCTCATACCTTTAACCAAATGCTATTTCATGCCCTCGGTGAAGAATATATTGGAGAATCAAAAGCTGCGGAACTGTTATCCTGTTCTCTTATTCAATTAAAAGCTCTTCGCCAGGTGCAAAATTCATATGCTTATCCTCATCAGCGATGCTAACATCCTCATCGACATCGAAGACGGTAATTTAACTCCTGTTATTTTTCGCCTTCCCTATGAAATTGCAGTTCCCGACATCCTCTTTGAATTAGAACTAGAGAAACGGCATAGGCATCTTCTGGAGGCTGGTTTAAAAGTGAGGAGTCTTACTGCTGAATCTATCAAGAAGACAGAATCTTTGACCCAGCAGTATCCGCGGCCTAGTATGATGGACCATTCCGCTTTAGCTCTGGCGTTTCAAGAACGATGCCCTCTTTTGACTGGGGACAAAGATCTTCGGGCCGTAGCAAAAAAGGAGGGGGTTGAAGTACATGGGACAATATGGATCATTGAGCAACTGTTGGATCAGGAACTTATACAGCGAGCCCAAGCGAAGGATAGCTTTGACGCGATGAGAGTTAAAGGCAGCCGCCTTCCTTGGGGAGATGTAGAGAAGATTTTGGATAAACGGGAATTGGTTGGGGTTCCTAAATGAAAAAGTGGTTTATATTCGATAGTTTTTCCCATCAGCGACAGTTTGCCGGAATTCCCGGCATACTGAATTTTCATTCTCTACAAATATGTTCCGTATATGTTCAGAAATGGTCCCAAATTACTGGGATAGATTTTTGAGTATAGGCAAAGGTTCCCATATAATAAAAGGGCTAATTCGGCTTTTGTATCTACCTAAGTCATCGTACTGCATGACATCATAGACAGAATCATGCTCACGAAAATGTTGATTGGCTCTATGTAAAGAGTGAAAACACGGCACAATGCCGATATTATCCTGTCCTAGTAATCTCTTGCGAATACCTTCCGGATCATCAATTATGATTGGTAATCCTGCCTCATGAATACCCAAAAACATGCAGATCGTTTCCTTTAATCGGGTGAAGGAACGGCCTCTGAGTTGTATTATAAATCCCTCTTTAGCATACCCAGGACGAGAGACAGAAAGGTCAATATGCGTGGTATTTCCACCGCGTTTAATTTCCCATGGGTGTCCACCTCCTTTTTTTTGTGGATGCTTGCCATCCATCCAATCTGCAAAGTCCTCTTTAGAATTTTCTGCAATTTCTAATAAACCCTCATCTCTTCCATCTGCATACTGTTTGTACATTTGGCGCCCGGACAAATTTTCATCAACACGATCATCCTTTCTTTGGCCTGAGATGTACGCGATTTTGCAATAGTTGAAATAATCATTCGCAGTCATAGTAGGCAGAATTGCACTGTGACAATCCCTGACATTTCCTTGTTCAACGAGTTTGATGAATTTTTTTGTTTTAGTTTTGCCCAGTTCCTGATCCATCTGATACATATCAGTAAGCGATTCCCTGACGAGAGAATTACATACAATACCATATCGACGATTGAGAGGGTAGGATAGCCACACTTGTTTATTTGCTTTGATCCAGTCTTTTTTCACAATTTTGAGCCAGTTACGGGCTGAAGAAATAAGACCATCCCACTTTTTAGCAAAGTTGCTATCTCTCTGAGAAGAGCCAAAAGACGGGGCGTCCTGAACACTTGTATTCATTTGAATTTCCAAAGAGCACAGCTTCCCATCAATATGTCCGATATAGAAAGTATCCTTGTATTTTGTTACGCGCATGTGGTGGTAGGCAGTATGGCGAGCCGTTTCGTCAGGGAAAATGACATTCCATATATGGTCGTTGCTCTCGATTGTGTACTTGAATTGCTTCAGCTCTGCAATCAAACCATACACATTTTCTTCGAAGTGTTTATTCATAACATTGAACCTATCTCCATAATCATTTCGCCAAAGCTTGGCTCTGTTTCAATTCGATAATGATCAACTCTATTGGTTTGCATGTCCTATTGGCACTTCTGTGAAACTGGCCGGCAGGATCGGCCTTTCTGAACACAGCTTTTCCTTTCGGGAAATCCACATCGGTCATCGATTCATCTTCCTCAAGACGGGTCATTGTTCCGCCTGTAAGAGAAACAACTACCCGCGGGTAGTCATAGCGGTGCAATTCCATTTCTTCATGAGCCATGATTTTCACTTTAGAGGCGCGGACCTGATCATTTTCAAACTGTATCTCAGATTCAACAGCTGCAATTCCACATGCCGCCAAACAACACATTCCAACAAGTATTTTTCTCATGAAGCAACCCCTTTTTTAAAGAAAGAGGGACAATGATATCTTGTTGATGAATTTTTTGACACAAAAAATGGATTCAAATCGCGTGTCAAGTAACCTGAGTTTTGGGTTCGCTTTCCTGGGAGTTACCGCAGATTGCGAGGCAATTTTCTCTTATTTTGGCCCATTCAATAGCTGGAAGCCCCTATGGATGGGCCAAAATAAAAGAAAATTGCCCGCAAGATGCGGTAAATCCTAGCGAAACGAATCCAAAATTCAGGTTAAGTAGGGAGCTCTGGGAGAAAGCCCCCTGCCTGCATGTGCCACTTTTTGACTGTTATAGTGGCTATGCAGTGATCTTTTCAGCGCATGAATTGAGGAGTATAATGGTCCCAAAAATAATGGGGCAACCTGGACTTGAACCAGGGACCGACGGGTTATGAGTCCGCTGCTCTAACCACTGAGCTATTGCCCCTTATATTGTTATAAGAATTTACCCCACTTACCCTAGTGTTGGCAAGCAGTTTTGAAGTTTTCTTTCCGTTTCTCGAAATTGGTGACTCAGGGTATGATGGGGGATACGGTGAGTGGTTATCTTTGGTGATTTTGGTGGCTTCATAGGGGCCCAGATTTGGAGGATCGCGAGGAGGTCCATATTTCATCAATATGGGTAGGCGAGCGATCGTTCAAAGATGGGCCGCTATGATGGCCGCAAAAATCACCAAAAATAACCGCGAGCCGTATAGTTATAACAGGTTTTTTGAATGACGGAAATTGCCCTACAAAGGCAGCAGGGGATGCGTAGAGCCCTCATATGGTCCAATGTTTTGAGCGAACCCCTCTTCACTCTCTACACATTCGTCGCCTTCATCTTATACAAAGACCTCGGCGCCACAGCTTTCCAGATCGCTTTGCTCACGATGCTCAAGCCGGTTGTCACCGTTTTGTCTTTCTACTGGAGCGCGGGGCTCAAAGGCCGAAGTAGTAAATTAAAATCCAATGTGATGTGGGCCGGTATCTGGATGAGGGCTCCGTTTTTGCTCTGCCCTTGGTTCGATTCGGTTTGGTTTGTCATTGCGGCCGCTGTCAATTATATGTTTTTCTTTAGAGCCGGCTCGCCTGCTTGGCTAGAAATGGTGCGGCGCAATCTGGGCGGAGACACGCGAGGGAAAGTCTTTTCTTTAAGCGCCGCTCTGGGCTATTGCGAGGGAGCCCTTCTCTCGATTGCAATGGGCGTTGTCTTAGATGGCAATCCAGGCCTTTGGAAGAGCCTTTTTTGCGTTGCCGCCGCAATCGGCCTACTCACTGTGTTCGTGCAGCGGAAAGTGCCTCTCGAAACAGAGGAAGAATTAGGCGAAAAAATCCCCCTCAAAGAACTCATCATCCGCCCTTGGCGAGACAGCTATCGGCTGATCCGCGAAAGGCCCGATTTCGCAAGGTTCCAGTGGGGATTTATGATTTGCGGTTTTGGGATCATGCTGATCCAGCCAGCGTTGCCTCTCTTCGCTGTCGATACTCTAGGCATCTCGTATCTCGAAATGGCGACGGCGATTTCTATTGCAAAAGGTCTTGGTTTTGCCGTGTCCTCCCCAATGTGGTCAAAATGGATGGATCGGGTCCACATCTCTCGTCTGGCAAGTTTTGTTTTCTTGAGCATCGGTTTATTCCCCATCCTCCTCGGTTTCTCCGTTTGGGGTCTCGCGTGGCTCTATATTGCCTACTTCTGGTACGGTGTCGGTCAAGGGGGCAGCCACTTGGTCTGGAACCTTTCAGGTCCCGTTTTTGCCGGGAAAGAAGAGAGCTCTCGCTACACCGGTGTCGGGGTCGTTTTGGCGGGATTAAGGGGAGGCGTCGCGCCTCCAATCGGTGGGCTCCTCGCCGTTTCTTTCGGTTCAGTTGGGGTTTTGCTCCTCGGCGGTCTTTTGTGTTTCTACAGCGGGTTTTCTCTTTTAAGGCATGTTCGGTATAAATTTGCCGAAAAATGATTTGGTTTAAAAAGTCTTCGCCTTTATACAGAAGATTATATAGCCGAAGAGGACCCTACATGCGAACACTTCAATGCGGAGCGCTCATTTTTTCCTGCCTTCTTGCGCAGCCCATTTCTAGCGACGATACTTTATCACCAAATGGCGAGGTAGCGGTCGTCCTCTCTCGCAGCGATAGCATCCCCACAGAAATCCATACCGCGACAGACCCCTATTTCGAAGGATATATTCAGGCGCTCGTAGACATGCACTACGCCGAATATCGGGTCGTCGTCATCGTCAAAGATCGCAATGTGTGGCTCGCAAATTTGCCAAGCAACAAACTGATGTCCAATAGTATCGTCTCCTTTGTCAAAGACGTCCCCGGCGTCAAAGAAGTTCATGAACTCAATGGCGTCCCTCCAGAAGACGAGGAGCTGAGAGAAAAATACGTCCGCCGGCCGCGCATCAACGGAATCTGGTTCCCTCAAATGACAGAGCTCTTCCAGCCACTCATCGCCGCGCCGCGCCAAATTTCTTATACGCTCGGTTACAGAAGTGGCGATCGGGTGTGCGGAAACAAGGCTGTCGATATCTCCTTGGGCGATGATTTTGCAATTTACCGATGGCTCGACGTAATGTGGCACGGCGATCTCCAAATCGGTATTGAGGCGGGCATTTGGTCCGTCTTCAACATGGACCCAAACCATCGCATAGAGCCAGGAACAGAGCTTGTCAACACAGATTTCTACTGCGGCATTCCTCTCACCTACGCGCACGATAAATGGTCTTTCCGCCTGCGCGGCTACCATATTTCCAGCCACTTGGGCGACGAATTTTTAGTGAACCACCCAGAATACGTAAACCCTGCGTCAAGCTTCCCCCACAAACGGGTCAATCCAAGTATCGAGGCGGTCGATTTTGCCGTTTCTTATCAGGCGAGCGAGGCGATCCGGATTTATGGCTTCCCCGGCGCTATTGTCCATAGCGATGAGTCGTTCCCTTGGAAACCTATGTACATCGAATATGGCACTGAGGTGCGCTTTTTGGGGACGAAATTCTATAAACAAAAACTCTACGGCACTCTGTACATCGGCATGCATTGGCGCAATTATCAGGAACTCAATTGGAATTTCGACGGGACCTACAGAATTGGCTACGAATTTAGCAAACTGCAGGGGATCGGACGAAAATTTCGCTTCTACGCCGCCTATCACCACGGGTATTCTTTAGAAGGGCAGTTCTCAAAAATGAGAACCCACTACATGGAATACAACCTGAGTTATGGGTTTTAATTAAAGATTTGATGTGGCACATCTCGCCACATGCGCAGGTTTTCTTTTTTCTGTTTCCCTTCAGTCTGTTCCCTCTGGTCGATGCGTTTTTACAACTGGTTACAAAAAATATTTATTGACTTATTTTTTAAATAAGTAGATATATATTAATACTACCAACGGGAGAAAAATATGAGAAGAAAGACAATTTTTTTGTCTTTAGTGTTTTTGAGCTTTGCGTCTCTTAACGCTGATGAGAGCTGTCCACCTGCGAAGAAGGTAAATCCTTGTGGAAAACCTTTGTCAAATCCGATTAGTTTATATGAAGTATTCGATAATCAAGGTGTAAATCTTGGGGCTCGCGCTGATGTATTGTATATGAATTATACGTCGCCAGTTTTAGTTTACGCATCTGAGCAAAGTCTAGAAGATCCTGTACATCGGACTCTTCATAGTCATCTTCTCGACGTTCCGGGCAAGGCAAGTGTAGGATGCAATATCGCTTTGTTGTATACCATGCCAAATACTCCTGCGTATTCATTTGAAACAAGCTGGTATCATATCCATACTAAGTTTTCTGCTTCAGATACAGCGCATGTTCTTCCTGCTCATATTGTCTCTGCAAATATAGCTGCTGATGGATCTGTTTCTGTAAAGGCGCACATCAACATCAATCTCTTTGATTTGCTGGTTTCTAAAAAGTTTTCATTAGGTACTTGGGTTTCAATGACTCCAGCGGCTGGTCTTGTCGGTGGCTACATGGATTCAAAAAATACAGTACATGGTTCTACAGCTGGGTCATTTGCTCTACTAGTTGGAGGGCAGACTGCTTTAAGAGATTTAACTCTCCAGCAATCCTTCAAATACGAAGGCATTGGAATGAAAATTGGGGGCAGATCTTCCTTTAAAATTTGGAAGGGTTTTAGTTTGACTGCGGATCTTTTTTATAGCGCTCTTTATGGGTATACAAAAGCGTCATTGAATTATAGCCAAGACGTTGCTGCTGTCGCTCTAGGGGACTTGTTTGGTTTTGTCGGACATTACAATCACCATCATGGCCGATCCTTTTTTGATTCTTTAATTGGACTTGCTTGGTCAGGAACGATGAGCAATGATTCTATGTTCTTGGAATTACACGCTGGATGGAAATACCAGTCGTTTTCAGATGGATGGATGGAATTCGAAGTGGAACTAAATAATGCCATATCGAATCTCCCCTTAAGTGGTCAGGGACTCCAAGCTGGAGCTACTTTTAGATTCTAAGTTTTTTCCTCTTTCACGGGGCGTCTTGTTTACAAGACGCCTTTTTTTTGTCCACTATATGAGCCTGTCCGCAATGTAGAGAGAAAAAGATGGGAGGAGATTTTGGGATGATTTTCGCATATTTCGACAAGGGAATATTTTTCATATTCCCGAGGAGAAATATGCGAAAAGCACCCAAAAGATCCCCCAGATTTTTTGCTCCACATTGCGGATAGGCTCATAGTGGATTAAATCAAAAATTGCACATTTGGGCCGCGCCAAAGCGTCAAAAATCCACGATCGTAAGTGGGTTAGTATTAAACCAATACTAACCCACTTACGATCGTGGATTTTTGACAGC
>JAHFTO010000074.1 GCA_023269355.1 Chlamydiota bacterium
GATCTTGAGCGCTTAGAGTTGAGGAAACAAACTTCTCAGGATTTCAAAGCCCTTTCTGGAGCAGCTCGCGATGCTGGTGTTCAAAATAAAATGTTCGGGATCTTCCATGATGCGGGGTACAAAGGGCTCTACGGAGGGCTTGGATCGGATGCCATCAAAGCCCGTAAAGGAATTGATCCTAAGGAACAGCTGATGGATCGGATGGATAGAACCGAGTTGGCGGCTAATCAGTTTCGGATGACCCAAACACGGGAAAAGCTCAAACGGGAAGGCATCAAGAATCAAAGAGATGCTATCGAGGCTCATGAAGCAGTTGGAAAGGAAGTTCGAGCTGCTATTGCTAAAATCGGGGGAACACCACCTGAAAACATTCCTCCTGCGGAGCATATCAAAAAAATAGAAAAGCGCTTAAATAAGGCCAACCCAAAGCTACTTTTAGATGATAAAGATGCCGGATTATTGCCTCAAAAACATGTCGAACGAAAGGGGGAATAAAGATGGCTAAGAAAGTTGCTGCGAGCTCTTTTTTGGTTACAGTAGATGAAGAGTTAGGATGTTGTGTAAAAAGGCTACCTAAAAGCATCGAGGGCAATCTTGCAGGAACGCAATAAAAGAGGCGTATGATGATGTGCGGTTTCGGCGTGGTGAACATTGCCTACGCAAGTCACCTGGGCATTTGCATATTGTTCCAAGGTTTCTTTAAATTGCCTATCTACTTCAATCGTAATCTCATCACCCTTTGAGTCGCAACTGAGACTCAAAGGTGCGGCCAATACGCCTTTCGATCGATTGTCCAGCTTTAGAACCCAGCATCCCTCCGGATAATCCCCATCTTCGACGCAATCATAGTTAGGAGGTCCGGGAAAAACCTTGAAGTGCAATACCCCACCTAAACTTACCAAGTCCTCCGGAATCTGCTTTATCTCGGTTAGATGGAGCTGATACGAAGGAATAGGTCGGAATATATGGGGCGACGACGGCCACTCCCCCAATGCTTCTACTCGGCTTCCTTCAAGACTACGGCATAGTAGCCTGTCTTCCTCTCCTGACAAACATAACTGTACGAAGGATGAATCAAATTCAAACTTTGCGCAAGATTGTCGATCCTCTTCACTTAATGTAGCAATTTTTTCCTGCAAACAAATCTTGGAAAAAGAATCCAACTCAAGAAACCACCCAAAAACGTTGAGCTCTACCGCCTTGGGGATCAAATGTTGATAGTACTTTCTGACTAATGTTCCTGTGAAGGCAACGGAATTGGCAGATAAAACCGAAGCAGCAAAGAAAAATCCAATGCCAATGCTTCTAGCGCACCAGATCACGAAATGCTTTCGCGTGGAACTCAGGGCGGAGATAAGTCCCCTTTTTAGCGTGAACAACATCGGTTACGAGCCTGCCTTTCGGCAAAATCCAAGTACTGGTCCACAAGCGATTCGAGGTTTTTGATTTCTTCGTGATTCAAGTAGTTTTTAGAGATCTCTACATCGCGCCTGATCAGAGTTTTCCCACGGCCGGCACCATCCCAAGTTGCCAGTCCCATATTCGGCTTGGAAGCATTCGCCCTCTTGTGAATGATTTCGGCTGCCGTAGATCCGGTGACGGCATAAAGAAGCTTATTTTGTACAGTCTTGAAGAATTCCTGAGTTATAGGATTCTCAGGCGCATAGTCAGCACTCAGGGTGTAGATGTCCTTGATTTTCTGGTAGAACCGTTTTTCAGATGACCTGATGGCGCGGATGCGATCTAGAAGCTCGTCGAAATAATCGACACCTCCAGGTTTGCTTAAGCGTTCATCATCTAACGTAAAACCCTTAATAACATATTCTTGCAATCGCTCTGTAGCCCACTGGCGAAATTGCACCCCCCTATGAGAACGGACGCGATAACCAACAGCTAGAATCATCCTTAAATCATAAAAATCTACTTCTCGAAAAACCTGACGCTCCCCCTCTGTTTGAACTATTCGATATTTTCGAATAGTTGCTTCAGGACGAAGCTCTTTTTCTTTGTAAATCTCTTTAATATGGTAGTTTACGGTGTTTACGCCTATACCGAATAGCTCGGCAAGCAATTTTTGACTTAACCAGACAGAGCCATTTTGCAAGCGCACTTCAATTCGTTGGCGTCCATCTTCAGTTTGATAAAGTAGGATTTGACTTTCGTTTGCTTGGGGCTCTGACACGTTATCGTTCTCGCATTTTTACGGGATTCTCTACATTTCTATAGCAATGTAAACTTTTACTTCCGGGTTTTTTTGAGGATCAAAATTAGAACGGTACAGCTCAAAATCGCTTGTGTAGGAGCGATGAAGATTTGATTTCCAAACCGCTTGCCATGCAGCAATCAGTCCTTGGGGAAATTCTCCCTGAGTTGTAAAAACAGCATATTTCGATTCAGGAATCACTTTGCCGACAAGCTCTTCTGGGATCTCGTCTAAACTAGAAACTTCGCACCCAAGAATCCATGAATAAGGTTTCGTATAGTCTCCTTCATAGTCAGTATAAAGAGCGAGAATGTTGCCATTTATCTTATTTGGGATCTTTGCAAGGGTGTTCTCTTTAAAAAACTTTTCCTTATGAACAGGCATTGCTAAAGAGCATTCCTCATTATTTGTTCTCAGCTCAAGCCCAATGAAAAATTTCTTCTTTTGTTTTTCGATAGTATAGTTCATTTCGAGTCCTTGTACTTGGTTTTCTTGAGCCTGGGTTTCGTTACAATATCCCCATGTAAAAGCAAAGCTAAGAACAAGGAGAAGTAGTGTCTTTTTGTTCATTTTTTAATCCCCAAATGCGGTTATGTAATTTCTGATTAGCTGTTATCAGAGCTTTCATCGGTTCGTCGTGAGACAATTGACTGTCTCGATAATATTGCATTGCCGATTGAATGTATTCGACATCTTTAGCTTGTGGAGCAGAAGCGTTCACAAATTTTCTAATCCACGTTGCTCCTTCCGCAAGATCTCCAACAATCGCATCGCTCAACGACTCTACAAATGGATGAACCCAGTCTTCGACCCCTACACCTAAGAGCGTTGTTTTGCTTTTGTTATAGTGAGCCAGTTGCAAAACTCGCTTTCTTGCACAAATTCGATGATTTTGGCGTCGGTTCGCGCTCGTTACAAATTGACATATCCGACTGGCCATAGGCAATTTGCACCGGGACCGAATCCTACG